>NZ_JBSFLV010000051.1:0-64031 GCF_053599215.1 Streptomyces sp. NPDC001002
GGGCCCTTCTGCTTCCACTGCGGTCCTGACGGGATTTGAACCCGCGGCCTCCACCTTGACAGGGTGGCGAGCACTCCAAGCTGCTCCACAGGACCAGGTTTCGCAGTGCGATTCGTGCGTTGCGCTGCGAGAAGAGACTGTACAGGAGCGGTGGGGTGCTGGTCGAACTCACCCACCGTGCAGGGGCGATTACGGGACCGCCGCGTCGATCGCCTTCACGATCCGCTTGTCCGAGACCGGGTACGCCGTGCCCAGCGCGTGGGCGAAATAGCTGACCCGCAGCTCCTCGATCATCCAGCGGATGTCCAGCACGGAGGACGGGATCGGCCGGCCCTGGGGCATCTGCTCCAGCAGCCACGCGTACTCGTCCTGCATCTCGTGGACCTTCTCCATCCGGGACGTGTCCCGCTGGACGCCCGTCGGCATCTGCTGCAGGCGCCGGTCGGCCGCGGTCAGGTAGCGCAGGAGGTCCGGCAGGCGCCGCAGCCCCGTCGCCGTCACGAAGCCGGGCTTCACAAGGGCGTCCAACTGCCCTCGTACGTCCTGGAGGTTGGGCAGCAGGGTCGGGCTGTTCATGCCCTTCAAACGGCGCTCACAGGACTGCCAGGCGGTCAGCACCTGCCGTACCTGCTCCACCGCCCGCACCGTCGTGTCGACGATCTCAGCCCGCACCTTGTCGAACAGCTTCCGGTACGACTCCTCGTCCCACGCCGGACCGCCGAAGTCACCGATCAGCCGGTCCGCCGCCGCCATCGCGCAGTCGTCGAACAGCCCCTGGATCGAACCGTGCGGATTCGACGACAGCGCCAGCTTCTGGACGTTCGTCAGCTTCTCCGACGCGAACTTCGCCGGATTGACCGGGATGTTGCGCAGGATCAGCCGCCGCGTGCCCTTCCACATCGCCGCCGCCTGCTCCGCCTCCGTGTCGAAGAGGCGTACGGAGACCGTGTCGCCGTCGTCCACCAGCGCCGGATACGCCTTCACCGGCTGCCCGGCCCGACGCGTCTCGAACACCCGGCTCAGCGTGCCGATCGTCCAGTCCGTGAGGCCCTTGCGCTCCAGCGACGGGCCGCCCTCGCGCTCGGCGGTGGCAGCGGCGGCCTGCGAGAGCGCCTGCCGCGCCTTCGGCTTCAGCCGCAGCCGCAGCACCTCCAGATCCTTGTCCTCGGCCAGATTCCGCCGCCGCTCGTCCACGATCCGGAACGTGATGCGCAGATGGTCCGGCACCTTCGACCAGTCGAAGTCGTCGGCGGTGAACGGGACTCCGACCATCCGCTTCAACTCGCGCGCCATGGTCACCGTCAGCGGCTCCTGCAAAGGAACCGCCGTGTCCAGGAACCGCTTCGCGAAGTTCGGCGCCGGCACGTAGTTGCGGCGGATCGGCTTGGGGAGGGAACGGATCAACTCCGTCACCACCTCCTCCCGCAGCCCCGGGATCTGCCAGTCGAAGCCCTCGTCCGTGACCTGGTTGAGCACCTGCAACGGCACATGGACCGTCACACCGTCCGCGTCCGCACCCGGCTCGAACTGGTACGTCACCCGGAACTTCAGCTGTCCCTGCCGCCACGAGTCCGGATAGTCGTCCTTCGTGACTGCCTGGGCCGACTCCCGGATGAGCATCTCCCGCTCGAAGTCCAGGAACTCCGGCTGCTCGTGCCGCTTCCGCTTCCACCACGAGTCGAAGTGCGCCCCGGACACGACGTGTTCGGGCACCCGCTCGTCGTAGAAGTCGTACAGCGTCTCGTCGTCGACCACGATGTCCCGGCGCCGCGCCCGATGCTCCAACTCCTCGACCTCGCTGAGGAGTCGGCGGTTGTCGGCGAAGAACTTGTGGTGCGTGCGCCAGTCGCCCTCCACCAGCGCGTTCCGGATGAACAGCTCACGGCTGATCTCCGGATCGATCCGTCCGTAGTTCACCTTCCGCTGCGCCACGATCGGTACGCCGTACAGCGTGACCTTCTCGAACGCCATCACGGCCGCCTGGTCCTTCTCCCAATGCGGTTCGCTGTACGTCCGCTTGAGCAGGTGCTCGGCGAGCGGCTCGACCCACTCCGGCTCGATCTTCGCGTTGACGCGGGCCCACAGCCGCGAAGTCTCCACCAGCTCCGCCGACATGACGAACTTCGGCTGCTTCTTGAACAGCGCCGAACCCGGGAAGATCGCGAACTTGGCGCTGCGCGCGCCCAGATACTCGTTCTTGTTGCCGTCCTTCACGTCCTTCATGCCGACGTGCGAGAGCAGACCGGCCAGCAGCGAGACATGGACGCGCTGCTCGGGCGCGTCCTCCTCGTTCAGCTGGATCCCCATCTGCTTGGCCACCGTGCGCAGTTGGGTGTAGATGTCCTGCCACTCACGGATCCGCAGGAAGTTCAGATACTCCTGCTTGCACATGCGACGGAACGACGACGAGCCGCGCTCCCGCTGCTGCTCGCGGACATACCGCCACAGATTCAGATACGCGAGGAAGTCACTGCTCTCGTCCTTGAACCGGGCGTGCTGCTGATCGGCCTGCGCCTGCTTCTCCGCGGGGCGCTCGCGCGGATCCTGGATGGACAGCGCGGCGGCTATGACCATGACCTCCCGCGCACAGCCGTTCCGATCGGCCTCAAGGACCATCCGGGCCAGACGCGGGTCCACCGGCAGCTGAGCCAGCTTGCGACCCGTCTCCGTGAGCCGCTTGCGCGGATCCTTCTGCTCCGGGTCCAGCGCGTTCAGCTCCTGCAACAGCTGTACGCCGTCACGGATGTTGCGGTGGTCCGGCGGGTCGATGAACGGGAACTTCTCGATCTCGCCGAGCCCGGCCGCGGTCATCTGGAGAATGACGGAGGCGAGGTTCGTACGGAGGATCTCCGCGTCCGTGAACTCCGGCCGCGCGAGGAAGTCCTCCTCGGTGTAGAGCCGGATGCAGATGCCGTCGGAGGTACGTCCGCAACGACCCTTGCGCTGATTGGCACTTGCCTGCGAGATCGCCTCGATCGGCAGCCGCTGCACCTTCGTACGGTGGCTGTAGCGGCTGATGCGGGCGAAGCCCGGGTCGATCACGTACTTGATGCCGGGGACCGTCAGCGAGGTCTCCGCGACGTTCGTAGCCAGAACGATCCTGCGCCCGCTGTGCTGCTGGAACACACGATGCTGCTCGGCATGCGAGAGCCGGGCGTACAACGGAAGCACTTCCGTGAACCGGTACTTCTTCTTCTCAAGGGCATCGGCGGTGTCGCGGATCTCCCGCTCACCGGAGAGGAAGACGAGGATGTCCCCCTTCCCCTCGCCCATCAACTCCTCGACGGCGTCCGTGATCGCGGTGATCTGATCCCGGTCGGAGTCCTCGGAGTCCTCTTCCAGCAGGGGCCGGTACCGCACCTCCACCGGATACGTCCGCCCGCTCACCTCGACGATCGGGGCATCCCCGAAATGCCGGGAGAACCGCTCGGGATCGATGGTCGCGGACGTGATCACGACCTTCAGATCGGGCCGCTGAGGCAGCAACTGCGCCAGATAACCCAGCAGGAAATCAATGTTCAGCGACCGCTCATGGGCCTCGTCGATGATGATCGTGTCGTAGGCGCGCAGCTCACGGTCGGTCTGGATCTCGGCGAGCAGGATGCCGTCCGTCATCAGCTTCACGAAGGTCGAGTCCGGACTCACCTGGTCGGTGAACCGCACCTTCCAGCCGACGGCCTCGCCCAGCGGGGTGTCCAGCTCCTCCGCGACCCGCTCGGCGACCGTACGGGCGGCGATCCGCCGGGGCTGGGTGTGCCCGATCATGCCCCGGACTCCGCGCCCGAGCTCCAGACAGATCTTCGGGATCTGCGTGGTCTTCCCGGACCCCGTCTCACCGGCCACGATCACGACCTGGTGATCACGGATGGCCGCCGCGATCTCGTCCTTCTTCTGGCTGACCGGCAACTGCTCCGGATACGAGACCGCGGGCACCCGCGCCCGTCGCACCCCCATCCGCTCCTCGGCCCGGCCGACCTCGACCTCGATCTCGGCGAGGACGGCGGCCCGGGCCTCGGGCTTACGGATTTTGCGCGCACCTTCGAGCCTGCGCCCGAGCCGATGCGCATCGCGCAGCGACAGCTCGGTCAGGCGGGGGGCGAGGGCGCCGAGGGCGGGGGCAGGGTGCGTAGACATACGGGATCCAGGATCTCATCCCGGAGAAATCCGTGGCGAATGATTTGCCGCGAGCTGCCCCGACCCGTACCGACCCTAGGAAGTGCGCTGCTCAGGAGGCCCAGGCGTGACGGTCGGTGCGGCCGCAGGCGAGGCCGTGGGGGTGGCCGCCACCGGCGCCGGCGGCTTACGCGCCTCCCCGTCCCCCATGGCGAAGGACTGAGCGGTGTTCGAGACGGCCTTGATCCCCAGATACGCCGTGGTCATGCTGCTGACGGCGGTGAACGCGGACGTCAGCACCCCCACCATCACCGCCTTGTCCCCGTCCAGCCGCCACACCCCGAACAGCGCCACCCCGGCGATCGCGAGATTGCTGAACACCACGGCCATCAGCCCGAACCGAGCCCGATCCCGTTCCAGCGCAAGAGCCCCGACGGTCCCGGCCATATCCCGCTTCATCGTCCTCTGCCCCACCCGCATCAGCCGGCGCCCTCGGCCACCGATCAGCCCAGAAGGTAGCGCCGGGCGGGGGTGCTGCCAAGCGGGCCAGAGAGTGCAACGGCCAACCACGTGTCGACCATCGCCTTCACCACGGGCATCACACGCAACCGCGACGTCCGGCCCCTCATCAAAAGACCACCGACGCGTACACCGCCCTCAACGGCAACATCAAGGCCGGAAACCTTGGACCCGCGGGATCCCGGCGACGCGCCAGAGCCACCGGAAGCCCCCTCACCTTCCGGACCGAAGCCGCACAGCCCTACGACGACCGCATGCTGTCCTCCTGGACCAGTACCGCCAAGGCGAATCAGACCTCCTCCACGAGAACGGCAAGTGGTACCTGCTGGCCACCCTCGACCTGCCCGAGGACCCACAGAACCCCGCCCCACAAGGCTTCATCGGAGTCGACCTCGGCATCGCCAACATCGCCACGACGTCCACGGGCAACCGACACAGCGGACGCCGCCGCAAACGCACCCGTGAGAACGACCGCGCGCTACGAACCCGACTCCAGAGGAAGAACACCAGGTCGGCCAGGCGACGAGCCAAACGGCACGCAGGCCGAGAAGCCCGGCGCAACCGCGACATCAACCACAAGATCAGCAAACACATCGTGGCGGAGGCCCAACGCACCGGACGCGGAATCGCCCTCGAAAAACTGAGCGGCATCCGCGAACGGGCACGGCTGAAGAAGCCCCAACGCGTCACGATGAACACCTGGCCCTTCGCCCAGCTCGGCGACTTCATCGCCTACAAGGCCCGCCGGGCCGGAGTCCCCGTGGTCTACGTCAACCCCGCGTACACCAGCCAGGAATGTTCTCGCTGCCACCACATCGACAGACGTAACAGGCCCACCCAGGCCACCTTCACCTGCAGGTCCTGCGGCTTCGTTGAGCACGCAGACCGCAACGCGTCCCACGTCATCGGCCAACGCGCCTGGTGCCAGTGGGTCCGCGGGGCCGAGTCACAGGCCCCTGCCCTCACGTTGATCGTGTAGGGCTGGATGCGCCGCCACCGCCGAAGCCATCGGCGCAGGCGAGCAGCAAGCCGGAGAGCCCAGCTCTCGGGCAGCGGACGCGATCGCTCGTACCTAGGGTTCACGGCGCGCGAAGAGAAGCGCCTGTGAAGTCTCCTCGTTCGGGCCGAGAAGCAGCTGCGCCTCGATCTCGAATCCTGCGTCACGCAGCCAGGCAGCCATCTGGTCAGGCCGTCGGCGGTGCACACGGACCCTCATCGGGTGACCGCCGTAGCCCTCGGTCTTCAACCGTGACTCGTCGCCGACGTGAAACAGGAGCTGCAGCGGACCGCCCGGACGCAGCGCTCGGCGGAAGTGCCCGAGCACGGTCGACACCTGGTCATCGGGGACGTGGATCAGAGACTGCCAGGCGAGCAGGCCGGCGACTGATGCGGCCGGAAGGCTCAGGTCCGTCATCGAGCCCACCTCGAACCGGAGGCCGGGGTGGTCGCGTTGGGCCGCGTCGATCATCCCAGGAGAGAGGTCGATACCGAAGGCGTCGACGCCGAGCCCGTGCAGGTGGGCGGTGACGTGCCCGGGGCCGCAGCCGACATCCGCCACCGGGCCACCGCCCGCGTCCCGAACGGCGTCGGCGAACAACGCCAGAGCCGCGCGAAGGTACCGGTGGCCGGCGATGGCATCGCGCACTTGATCGGCGTAGCTGACCGCGACCGTGTCGTAGGAGGTACGGGTGTCGGCCAGCCAGTCG
This sequence comes from Streptomyces sp. NPDC001002, assembly GCF_053599215.1. Lineage (NCBI taxonomy): Bacteria > Bacillati > Actinomycetota > Actinomycetes > Kitasatosporales > Streptomycetaceae > Streptomyces > Streptomyces sp. NPDC001002. Next base: position 6,339 of record NZ_JBSFLV010000051.1, read on the forward strand.
TCTGTGTACACGACCGGCACGGTAGACCACATGGAATGGTTCGGGTGACATGAAAACAGCCCCTCCGAGAATTTCGGAGGGGCTGTTTGCCCTGTTGAGGGCGACTGTGGCTGGGGCCGGGATCGAACCGGCGACCTGCCGCTTTTCAGGCGGCCGCTCGTACCAACTGAGCTACCCAGCCACGAGGTTCCCGGAAAAGGAACCTCAGCGGTCCTGACGGGATTTGAACCCGCGGCCTCCACCTTGACAGGGTGGCGAGCACTCCAAACTGCTCCACAGGACCATGCTGTTGCGTACGACAGTCTCGCACACGGTGTTGCGTGTTCCCAACGGGATTGAATTCTCGTGGGGAGGGACGCTGCGACCTTCGATTCGCACTGGCCGGCGGCCGATGTCGCTGGAAAAGCGTATCAGACCACGGGGTGTGCCCCGGCCCGTGAGGAAAGGGGGCCGGGGGTCTTGGACGTGGTTGTTCGGGGTCAGGTGATGGTCACGTCGTCCACGTAGCCGCGGTAGCCGCCGGTGGCGCCCGGGTGGTCGTAGCCGATGAGGATTTTCTTGATCGAGCGGTCCTTCTTGATCGTGCCCAGGTTCACGGTGACGTGGTTCCACTTGTCGAGGGTGAGGTGGCCGCAGTGGTCGCGCGGATGGAGGCCGGCGGCCGCGTCCCGCAGGTTGCTGCCGTCGGTGAAGATCAGGTCCACGGCGACGCAGGTGCTGTCGTCGGAGCCGGCGGGCACCCAGGGCGTGGTGGCGTTGGACTGGGGGAAGATCCAGTAGCTGAGGGTTGTGTCGGCCTGGACCGCGAGCGGTGCGCCGTTGAAGCCGTAGACCTGCATGTACGCGTGGTCGTACGGGCCTCCGTTGGCGTAGCCCGAGTACATCAGTGAGGCGTTGCCCGTGTGGGCCTGTTCGTCGGTGCGTACGGCTGCCTGGGGGCCGGTGAGGCCGCAGCACAGGCCTGTGATGCCGTAGTTGCCGTCGCCGTTGGTGTCGACGTTGTCGACGGTGTCCGTCCAGGTCGGCTGGGGCTGGTCGGTCTCGAAGCCTGTGGTGAGGGAAGTGGTCGTCGCGTCGGCGGCCGGCTGGGAGAGTTCGTGGCGGATGGTGGACAGGGTGGTGCCGGCGGGGGCGAAGTCGATCGTTTCGCCGACCGACGTGCGCAGCTTGATCCTGGTGCCCGAGACGGTTCCCTTGTGGACGCCGTTCGCGTAGTACTCCACGCGCTTGCCGGGCCAAGGGTTGGTGAGGGTGAGGTCGCTGCCGGATCGGCTGGTGGTGCGTACGTATTCGACGGTGTCGTTCTTGATGCTGCTGGAGATCTCGAAGTTGCCGTAGGCGAGCAGGCCGCCGAATTTCGCGTTGGAGTCGGTGGGCCAGTTCGGGAAGACCTTGATGTCCTTCTGGAAGGACTGGAGGAGCATTTCGTTGAGGCCGGAGGTGGTGACGTTGAGGTTCTCGACGCCGCCGCCGTAGTGGTGCACCGCCATGTTCGGGTAGGAGTGGGTGGTGGCTTCGGAGTGCAGCTCTTCCATCAGGGTGCTGGGGTTGTAGCCGACGATCGCCGCGGCCGCGTAGAGGGTGGCGGGGGCGTTGTCGCTGTGCCAGTTGTTGAGCTGCTCGACGGTGTTGCGGGCGGTCTGGAGGAGGTCGGCGGAGTCGTTCAGGCCGACCTGGAGGCCGGGGTAGACGGCCTGGATGGCGATGTCGTTGCCGTCGGTGACCCAGCCGGACCCCTCGGAGGTCTGGCGGAACACGGTCTGGCCGTTTCTCGTCATCGTGGGCAGCGGCGCGAGGTGGCTGTCGATGTGCTGCCAGGTGGGGATGAGCGAGGCGTTGATGTGCAGGTCCTTGCTCATGTCGATCAGGCCCTGGAAGAGCAGGTGCACCAGGCCGAGGGACAGGATGCTGTTGGTCTGCGGATACGGGTTGCCCTCCTGCGGCGCGTCGTTCTCGATGTTGTACGTGCCCGTCGCCGCGTCCCAGGTCAGGTAGTTCTCCCAGAAGAGGCCGACCTGGCGGAGGTAGGGCAGGACCTTGCGGGCGTAAGAGGCGCTGCGGGTGTACTCGTACTTCATGACCATGTCGCTGGCGAAGTTCACGGCGTTGGACTTCTGGTTGTAGAGGTCGTCGGCGGCGCTGGTGCCGTTGGGTGAGATGCCCACGGGATAGAGGACGCCCTTGTAGCCGGCCGCTGCGGCCTTCGCCTTGCCTCTTGGCATCCAGTCCAGGATCGGGTCGTCGTAATTGCCCATCTGGGCCACGTGGTTGGTGGAGAGGGTGGGGTAGAACGCCGCTTCGTAGTTGTAGTTGCCGTGGTAGTCGCCGTACCAGTTCATCGGTCCGGTGATCCAGTTGCCCCACAGGCCGGGGGCGTACTTCCCGTCACGCGAGACCGAGCCGAGGAGGTACAGCGATCCGTACCAGCTCTTCTCCACGGCCTGGTCGGGGATCTGCACGAACGACCGGGACCAGTACGCCCGCCACCACGACTCGTGGGCCGCGTACAGCTTGGCCAGGGAGCCGTCCGTGACCGCGGCCGCCGCCGCGTGGGCGACGGACTCGTAGCGGGGGGTGTCGTGGCTGCTCTGGACGGCGGTCGCGAGGGTGTACGTCACGCCGGGCTTGAGGGTGAGGCTGATGCGGTTGCCCGAGGGTCTCGCGGTGGTGCCGCGCACGCTGGTCGCCATACGGGCATGGGGGTTGCCCGGCGCGTCGGTGGTGCCGGCCTGGACGTCCGCGTCAAGTACGCCGTTCTTGCTGGACGTTGGCGGGGTCTTGCCGAGACCGTCCTGCACGGTGACGGTCGCGTTCTGGGTGCGCGAGCCGGACAGGCGCAGGGTGGTGACGAGGAGGTTGTCGGTGGCCGAGACCCAACTCCTGGACGACAGCGTCTGGTCGGCGAGGGTGTAGGTGCCCTCGACCTGTGCCTGGGCGATGTTCTGTACGACGTGGTGGGTGGCGCCGGCCAGGCCCGGGACGGCGAGCACGATACGGCCCAGCGGTTCGATGCCGTTGGTGGCGGTGGAGAAGAAGTCGTTCTTGCCGAGGTAGAAGGTCTGGTCGTCGATGGAGCCGCCGACGGCGACGCCGACATCGCCGTTGCCCATCAGCGGGGCGTCGACGGTCTCGCCGTTGGACAGGACGGTGGGCGGGGAGTCCCACTCGCCCTTGAACTGCGCGACGGTGCGCAGGGCTTGGGCGGGGGTGGGGTCGCCTATGGTCTGGGCGGATGGTGGCGGCGATGTCGGTGGGGACGCCGCGGCGGGCGTGCCGCCTTGGAGGGTTGTCAGGCCGAGGGCCACCAGGGCCGAGGCCAGCAGGGTGCTGAGGTGACGCCGGTGACGAAGTGAGGATGCCACTGCGCTGTGACCTTTCTGCTCATCATTCATCCGGGGTGCGGCTCTTCTTGAGATGGGTGAGCGTCCCGATGCCCTCGACGGACAAGGTGGCCGGGAGTTCGGGCAGTGCGGCGAGTACGGCCGCGTCCGTCCCGCCGGTCGCGAACGTCGGGTTGATGTCGAACAGGGCCGACAGCACCGCCTCGGCTCCGGCCGCGCCCGCGATGTTGTCGCGGGTGGCGGTGCCGCGTTCGGCCACGCGGGCCCGGGGCCGCCCGTCCGGACCGGTGACGATCTCCATGGCCTGGCCCCACAGTCCGCCCGAGGCGGCGGCGGACAGATCGCGGAGGAGAGCGGTCGCGCGGTCGCGGTAACCGAGGCGGGCGAGGCCGTGGGCGGTGACGCCGGGCCAGGCGGCGAAGGCGCCGGCCGCGCCGTGGTCGGGACGGTCGGAGGCGGCGGCGATCGGGTCGTCGGGACTGAGCGCCCGCATCCAACTCCCCACCAGGAGGCGGTCGGTGACGAACTCGGCCATCTCGTGCCGGGTCCTGTCGGGGAGTTCGCGGTGCAGGGCCGCTGCGACCAGGCCGAAGTCCAGGCAGTGGCCGATCGTGTCGGTGCCGTCCGGGCGGAGTATGCGCCAGCGGCCCGATCCGGCGTACAAGTCGAGGAGCGCGGCTACGAGTTGACCGGCCTCGGCCTCGGTCCGCTCGGCCTCCTCCTCGCGGCCGAGGCGTCGGTACAGCCCGGCCAGTGAGCGCGTCGAGGAGACGTAGGCGCCGTTGAAGGAGGCGACGACGCCGGTATAGGTGGGCACGCACTCCAGCAACTGCCATGGATCGGGGCCGAAGTCGGCGAGTGTGCCGCCGGTGGCCGGGGTGCGGCGGTCGCGCCAGCCCAGGCCGAGTCGCTCCAGGTGGGCTAGGACCGTCATCCCGCCGGTCATCCCACCGGTCATCCCGTCGGTCGTGCCGTCGGTCGTGCCATCGGTCGTCTCGCCTCTCGCCGAGCCCGTCGCCTCGCCGCTCGTCCCACCGCTCGTCCCACCGCTCGTCCCGCCGCCCGTCCCGCCGGGCGTCTCGTCGAGGAACGCGAAGTCGCCCGTGACACAGACGTAGTGCTCGATAAGGCGGAACAGGGCGTAGTCGGTGGAGCTGTAGGCGTTGCCCAGGGGCCCGCCGCTGAGGTTCTCGACGCCGAAGGAGTCGCGGTAGGGGCCGGCCAGCACGCGGAGCAGCCAGGAGCGCAGGCCGGCCGGTTCAAGGAGGGCGTACAGGCGGCTCCACTCGCAGTGGTCCCAGAAGTAGGTGGTGGTCGGGCCGAGGCGGGGGCCGCCGGTGAGGAAGACCGGTTCGTCGGGGCGGATGCGGGTGGTGCGCATGTACAGCGCCTGGAGGGCGCCCATGTAGTAGGTGCGTGCCAGTCCGGCATCGTCCGTGGTGAAGGTCGGCAGGTGGCCGGAGAAGTCGGGGTTGCCCGGCGTGAACATGCTCGCCCACAGCCGCCGCCAGCCGTCCTCCCCGGCCCGCGTCGTCGCCTCGAAGTCCTCGGCGGCGGCGCGGGCTTGGGCCGAGAGGGCGTAGATGTCGGCGCCGGTGTTGGCGTTGGCGTCCGTGTCCTTGTCGGTTCCGTACGCGCAGGCGATCCCGATGGTCACGCTCCGGCCGGGTTCGATCCGGCAGGTCCACGTCGCCCGGGCGCCGGCGCCCTCGGACCGCAGCTCGCCGGGTGGCCCGGCGAAGGCGTACACGGCGAGGGCCGGTGACCGGGAGTCCGCGAAGGCGACGGTGCCGTCCTCGATGTGGGACATCCAGCGGCGCGACTCGGTCCAGTGCCGGGTGCGGGCGATCTCGGAGCCCGCGAGACGGAGTACGACGTGGTCGGCTTCGACGTCCACGCGGATGCGCCGCCAGTCCCCGACCGGGAGTTGGGCGTCGGCGGACTCCCGCTCTCCCGTGATGCCGATCCACAATCGGCCGTCCTCGACGCCGATCTGCAGCGAGTCGGGGTGGTTGCCGTGGGTGAGGACCGTACCGGACTGGCCTTCCGTGTCGAGCCGTAGCTCGAAGTCGATGGTCAGGCCGGGGGAGAGGACGAAGGTGTCGAGACCGGTCTCGCCGTCTGGAGTCAGCGCGATGGGCTCGGCGGACCACAGGATCAACTCGCCGTCGACTCCCTGCACTTGAAGTCCGCGCACCGCCCCAGCCACCCCCGCCCGCGCCTCCGGCTCCTTGTCGTGGCTGACATGGGCAGGGAGTGCGTCGTCCAGGAGCATCGGGCCCTGGTCCTCGTCGCGCTGGATGCCGGGGATGCGGGGTTTGCCGAGGCGGAGGCGCCGGGGTGCCGGGGAGAGCAGGTAGTGCGGGTCGGCCCCGCCCGTTGTCGCCCGGATGCGCTCAAGTGCCATGAAATCGTGGTGCATTCCGTGGTTCCACGGGCCGTCGTACAGCCAGCCGTAGCCGACCTCGGAGTGGGCGACCATGGCGAAGAGGTCCTGGGCCAGCTCGACCGTCCGTACCTCGGCGCTGTCGTTGGTGACCTCGATCCGCCACAGGAGCAGGTCCCGGTTCAATGCCATCCGGGTGTCCGTCGTCAGCAACAGGCCGTCCTCGCGGCGGTGTTCGCGCACCACGCCCCACGGCTTCCACAAGTACCGCTGTGCTGCCGGGACTTGGCCGTCCACCCGCAGCTCGCCGGTGTGGTAGCCGAAGGTGAAGGGTGGGGCCGCCAGCCAGGAGAGGGACGTCAGGTCGTGGTTGACGTGGGCCTGGCCCTGCTGGTTGCGCAGGGAGGGCAGGTGGGCGATCTCGTCGGCGTCGACCCAGTGGCCGGCGACGTCGTCCAGGTCCGGGACGCCCGTCCTGCCGATCGCCACGCCATGAGCCGCTGCTTCCATGGTCACTTGGTCGCTCCCGAGGTCAGTCCGGCGATGAACTGCTTCTGCAGCGCGAGGTATCCGGCGACCGGGATGACCGCCGCCAGGAGCATCACGCCGAACAACTGGGCGTAGTCCGTGGAGAACTGGCCGACCGACAGATACAGCCCCGTCGTGATCGTCTGGCCGTGCAGCGGGCCGAGGATGAACTGCGGATTCATGAAGTCGTTCCAGATCCACAGCGACAGGAAGATCGTCACGGTCGCGGTGGCCGGCCGCAGCAGCGGCATGACGATCGTCCACCAGACCCGCAGGCGTCCGGCGCCGTCCACGGTCGCGGCCTCGATGATCTCGCCGGGGATCGACCGCAGGAACCCGGAGTAGACGAACACCGCGAACGACAGATAGCCGCCGCCGACGTTGGCCAGGACCAGGCCCGGATAGGTGTGGTCGAGGTGCAGGAAGGTCAGGATGCGGATGGTGGGCAGCAGGATCACCGCGGGCGGGATCATCAGGCCCGCGGCGAAGGCGGCCAGGACGATCCGGCGCAGCCGCGCCGAGCGGCCGGACAGCCAGAAGCTGAGGGCCGCGCCCAGCGGGATGATCAGCAGCACCGAAGCGACCACGGTGACCGCGGAGTTGGTCAGCCCGATCTGGACGATCCGGTCGGACCGGGAGAGGGCGTCCGTGAGGTTGTGCGTGGTCGGTGGGGCGGGGGGAGCCGCCGGATCGCGGACGATCTGGTCCTGCGTCTTGAAGGCGTTGACGATCGTGAGATAGACGGGGCTGACGAAGGCCAGCGTCAGGAGGGCGGCCACCACGAGGTGTCCCCGCGTGGCCCAGGGACGGCGGCTCTCGCGCGGCACAGGTACGACCGGCGGGGATGCGGTTCGCCCCCGTGCCACGGGCCGTTGCGAAGTCGACGTACTCACAGGTCCACCTCCCGGCGGCGCAGCAGCGCGGTCACGGACAGCGCGATGGCGATCGAGACGACGAGGAGGAGCATCGCGACGGCCGACGCGTAGCCGTAGCGGTCGTCCGTGAAGGCGAGCTGGATGATGTAAAGGGCCGTGGACTGGGTGGAGTTGGCCGGGCCGCCCGAGGTGAGGACCGCGATGATGTCGTAGAGCTTGAGCATCGTGATCAGCGAGATGGTGACGCTGATGGTGGTGCCCGGGGCCACCATCGGGAACGTGATCCGGCGGAACCGCTGCCAGCGGCCGGCGCCGTCGACCATCGCGGCCTGGTACAGCTCAACGGGGATCGACTGGAGCGCGGCGAGGTGGACGACGGTGGTGAAGCCGGTCAGGACCCAGGCCGCGACGATCCCCACGGACAGGACGGCCAGGTGCGGACTGCCCAGCCAGGTGACCGGCTTGTCGATGATCCCTAGTGAGGCCAGGACGTTGTTGAGGATGCCGTCCTGGGCCAGGATGTAGCGCCAGACGAAGCCGACGATGACTCCGGAGAGCACCTGCGGCAGGAACGCGACCGTGCGCATCATCCGGAAGCTCAGTGAGGTCCTGTTGAGCAGCATCGCGAACCCGATGCCGGCGGCGTTGGCGACGATCGTCACCGCGCCGGCCAGCAGGAGCGTGAAGCCGAGGCTGTCGGCCAGCGCGCTGTCGTGCGCCATCTCCCGGTAGTTGGAGAGGCCCACGAAGTCGGCGCGCGCCAGCAGCGGGTTCTCGTTGGTGAGGCTCTTCCAGGCGCTCATGATCACGGGTACGACGATGAAGAGGGCGTAGAGGCCGAGCGCGACGACCGCGATCGTGCCCAGGGCGTGGTCGCCTCGGCGTCGGCGGCGGACTCGGCCGGTCATGGTTGAGGTGGTCATGGCCGTGTCCTTACTTGGTCGCCGAGTCCCAGGCCGCGTCCAGCTCGGCCAGCTGTCCGTCGACGTCGTCGGAGGAGAACAGCGCCTGACTGGCCGCGTAGAAGGCGTTGTTGAGCCCTGAGGGCATGGAGTCGTCGTTGGTCGCCCAGCCGAAGGACGAGACCTTCGTGTTCTGGTCGGTGACGTAGGAGTAGGAGTCCTTGAAGACCTTGGTGACGTTCACGCCGTAGTCGTCGAGGGTCTTGCCCTTGAGCATCGGGAAGGCGCCGTCGCCCTCGATCAGGGCCTTGTAGTTGGCCGGGTCGAGGGACCAGGCCTGCGCGAACGCGGTCGCTTTCGCGGGGTCCTTCGTCTTCGCGCTGATGGCCATGGAGCCGCCGACCGAGAACGGCACCACGAGCGAGCCGTCCTCGGTCGGGGTGAGGAAGGCGCCGAAGTCGTCGGCGTGGTCCTTGGGCACCGAGCCGAGGAACCAGCTGCCCATCATGTACATCGCGGCCTTGCCGGACGTGAAGTTGGTGATGGAGTCGGCGTACTTGACGCCCAGGGCGCCGTCCTCGAAGTATCCCTTCTTGACCATCGTCCGGTACTTGCCCACCGCCGCCTTGACGTCGGGGTCGGTGAACTTGACCTTGCCTTCGTAGCGTTCCTTCAGCCAGTTCGGGTTCTTGCCCAGGACGTCGGCGGAGAGGATGCCGACCAGAGGCATCGACGCCGAGAACGGATCGCCGCCGCCCAGCTCGACCGGCGTGATGCCGGCGGCCTTGAGCTTGGCGCACACGGCCATGAACTCCGCCCAGGTCCTGGGAGGTTGGGCGATGTGCGCCTTGGCGAACAGCTTCTTGTTGTAGAAGACCTCGGGGATGATCTGCGAGTTGGTCGGCGGGATGTAGACCTTGCCCTTGTAGGCATTGCCCTCGGGCAGCAGGAAGTTGGCGTCCACCCACTTCTGGTCGTACGGCTTCAGCAGCCCGGCCGTCGCGAACGTCGACGGGGTGATCGACTGGAGCAGATCCGGGAACTGCCCGGAGGCCTGCAACTGCTTGGCGTACGCGTCCCGGTCCGTGCTCGGCGCGACGATCTTCTTCACCGTGATGCCCGGGACCTTCTTCTCGGCGCCCGCGATCGAGGTGTTCCAGAACGACGCGGTCAGGCTCGGGGTCTCGAAGGTGAGGTAGGTCAGGGTGCTGCCACCCTGCGAGCCCCCGGTCGACGCGGCGGAGCAACCGGTGAGGGCGAGCGCCGCGGCGAGGCAGACGACAGTCGGACGTTTGCGCCTCATGGAAGTCTCCTGACGGGACGATGCGGCCCGAGGGACGGGGCTGACCGGAGAGGATCGACGCCACGGCATCCTTCGAGATAACGTTATCGCGAGAATAGAAGCGCGTTGCGGGAATGTGTCAAGGGCCGGTCTGATATCGGTCCGATGTTTCGAGGGATTCGGGATCCACGGATCCGAGGAGGAGCTGCCGGATGACGCAAGCACGGCGTGAGAGCGGGGGACGGCCCAGGCGCCCGACGATGGTCGACGTCGCCCGCGCGGCCGGGGTGGCCCTGCGCACCGTCTCGCGGGTGGTCAACAACGACCCCACGGTGGGGCCGGAGTACGTCACCAAGGTCGAGGCCGCGATCGCCGCGCTGAACTACCGCCCGGACGACCGCGCCCGCCAGCTGCGCACCGGCGTCACCGGCACGATCGGCGCAGCCGTCCGCAGGATCGCCGAGGTCAACCCCGAACTGGCCGCCATCGAGCGGACGGCCCGAGACGCCGGTCTGACCCTCTTCGCCGCCTCCACGGACTTCGACGAGACCAGGGAGCACGACCTCCTGATCTCCATGTGCCGGCAGCGCCTCGACGGCATCATCGTCGAGCCGTTCGCCGAGAACCACGCATACCTGCAGCCGGAGTTGGACGCGGGTGTGCCCCTGGTGGCCATGGACCGCCCGATGAGCGGGGTCTCCGTGGACTGCGTGATGTCCGACAACGCCTCCGGTATCGGCATGGCCTTCCACCACCTCCACCAGCACGGCCACCGCCGGATCGCCTACATCGGCGACAGCGAACGCGTCTTCTCCGGCCGGGAGCGCGCGGCCGCCTTCCGCGCGGCCCTGGGTGCCCACGGCGAGGCGGTCGAGGGCCTGGTCCACCCCGGCGAGATCACTCCCGAACGCGTGGCCGCCGCCCTCGACACGGCACTGCACGGCCCGGACCCGGCGACCGCCCTGGTCACCGGCAACATGGACACCACCCTCGCGGTCCTACGGCACCTCGGCCCCAAGGAGGCCTCCCGGCTGGCCCTCGTCGGCTTCGACGAGGTCCCCCTGGCCGACCTCCTGCAACCCGCCCTCACCGTCGTCGCCCAGCGGACCGCCGAGATCGGCCGGACCGCCGTGGAACTCCTCCGCGCGCGCATCGCCGACCCCGGCCGCCCGGTGCAGTCGGTGATCGTCCCGGTCTCCCTGGTGGTCCGCGGGTCGGGGGAGGTGCGCGCCTGACGGGCGGGGCGCGGGGGCATTGGCCGGGGCGCCGGGATCGTACGCGATAACGTTATTCGAAACGGTCTGCCGAGCGGCCCCATGCCCACGGCGCCGGCCGCCCGGCGGTCGGGGCTCGGCTTACGGCAGTCTCCGCCCGGTCGGCAGGAGCGTCGCCGTGAGCGTGGCCGCCAGCCACTCCTCGTACGTGTCGGTCGACCAACTCCGCCCCGCGGTCAGCTGGTTGTAGAGCTGCGGGCCCGCCAGGGCCCAGAGCGCGTCCGCCAGGTGGGCCGGATCCGCGTCCGGACCCAGCGCGCCGGTCTCGTCGAGGTGGGTGACGAACGCGGTGACGCCGATGAGCCGTTCCCGCTCGGCCGTCTCCAGGACCTCACCGACGTCCGGTCCGGCCTGCGTGAGCAGGGCGAACAGCTCGGCGACCCGTTCGTGGATGCCGCGCACGAACGCGGCGTAGAGCCGGAGCTTGGCGACCGGCTCGGCGGTCCGCAGGATCTCCCGCATCAGGGGGCGGTCTCCCATGGGCACCGGGTCGTCGTCGCCGGCCAGCGTGATGTCCCAGAGGGCTTTGACCAGGCCCGGTTTGCCGCCGAACGTCTTGTACACCGTCTCCGCCGAGACGCCCGCCCGCTCGGCCACGGCCCGCACGGTCATGGCGTGGTAGCCGTCCCGGAAGAGCAGCTCGCCGCAGGCCTCAAGGATCGCGGCCCGGTTGCGGCGCGCGGCCTCCTGGCGGCGCTCGGAGTTGTAGGTCCGGCGCTGCGTCTCGCCTGCCATCGGTGGACCCCCTCAATCTGTTACAGTCAACTGTATTGAATACATCAAGGCGTATCGAATCACGTCGAACCTATCGAACGAACCTCGGTTGCCGGAGGCACGCATGTCCCGTCCCGCGCCCACGCTCGTGGCACCCGGCGTCCACCGCCTGGGCGATCACGCCGTCAACTTCTACCTGGTCGAACACCCCGACGGTCCGGTCCTGATCGACGCGGGCCTGCCCGCCCACCTGGAGCAGCTGCGCGGGCTGTTGACCGACCTCTGCCGTTCCCTGGCCGACATCCGTGCCGTCCTCCTGACCCACGGCCACCTCGACCACACCGGCCTCGCCCACCCCCTCCAGGAGGCCGGCGCCGACGTCTGGATCCACGACCAGGACGCCGTCATCCTGCGCGACGGCCCGCGCAGCGCGATGCGGCATGCCAAGCCCGAGCGTTCGATGCTCCCGTACCTGCTGCGCAGGCCCGTCGCGCTCGCGGTCCCCCTGCAGATGGCCCGAGCGGGCGCCTTCACCGCACCGGCCGTCCAGGGTGCGCGGGTCTTCGACGCCGACCAGGTGCTGCAGGACGTCCCCGGTGCCCCGCAGGCCGTCGTCCTGCCCGGCCACACGCTCGGCAGCACCGCGTACTTCTTCGCCGACCGCGGACTGGTCTTCACCGGCGACGCGCTGGTCACCGCGGACGGGCTGGTCGGCCGTACCGGCCCCACGATCGTGAGCCGCTGCTTCACCCACGACAGCCGAGCCGCGCTCGCCGCCCTGGACCGCCTCGACGAACTCCCGGCGGACCTGCTCCTGCCCGGCCACGGCGAGCCCTTCACGGACGGCATCCGCGCGGCCACCCGCCAGGCGCGGCAGTTCGGCGTCCACTGACCTCTGGACAGCACGACGGACAGAACGGCAAAGGCGATCGGCCCGAGGAAACCTCGGGCCGATCGCCTTTGCCGTACAGCTGAAAGCCAGTACCCCCAACGGGATTCGAACCCGTGCTACCGCCTTGAAAGGGCGGCGTCCTAGGCCGCTAGACGATGAGGGCTCTCGGCTCACCTGGGCGTCTCGCGACGCGTCAGGGGACGTGCCGAGCATATGGGATCGCGGGAGGGATCGCCAAAACTGTTTACGGGGCGGAGGGCGACGAGGACCCGGGGGAGGACGAGGACGGCGGGGTGGAATCGGACGGCTCCGGGGACGACGGGACCGCGCCCGGCTTGTTGTCGTCCGGGAGGTGGCGGGAGACCTCGGCGGTCGTCTCGCCCAGGCCGCCGAGTTTGATCGCGTCCCAGGCCTGGAGGCGGCGGGTGTCCCGGTCGAAGTAGAGGATCGAGGCCTCGATGGGGGCGGGGTACTTGTGTTCGAGGGCGCGCAGGCCGCTCCCGCCCGTCGAGCCCTCCATCCGCAGCCGGGTCCCGTACTTGAGGATCTCGTCGCCCTCGTGATGCAGATGCCCGCACAGCACGAGCGGTACCTCGCCGTCCGTCTCGCGGGCCGCGGACGGTTCGTGGGCGACGGCGATGTCGACCGGGGTGCCGGCCGCCTTCTGGTCGTGCAGGGCCGCGGCGAGGCGGGCGCCCGCGAGCTCCTCCGAGGCGTCGGCGCCCTCCGCGTTCGAGCGGTCGGGGGTGAACTGCGGGTCGCCGATGCCGGCGAAGCGCAGCCCTGCGACGGTCTCGGCGCGGCCGTCGTCGAGGACGTGCACGTTCTTCATGCGCTCCAGGTAGCGCTGGGTGGCCTGGGAGTCGTGGTTGCCGCGGACCCAGACGTAGGGCGCGCCGAGGTCGGCGATGGGGTCGAGGAAGCCGTTCTCGGCGGCCGTGCCGTGGTCCATGGTGTCGCCGGAGTCGACGATCACGTTGACCTTGTACTGGTCCACCAGCGAGGCGATGATCTTCCAGCTCGCCGGGTTCAGGTGGATGTCGGACACGTGCAGGACGCGGATCGAGGTCGGGTCGGGCTGGTAGGCCGGGAGCGTGGACGTGACGTCGTAGAGCTTGGTCACGTTCGTCACCAGGCGGGCCAACTCCTTCTGGTAGACGTCGAATTCGGTGACGATGTTGCGCGCGTTGCCGACGAGCGAGGGGGCCGAGGAGAGCAGGCCGGAGTACTTCGGCTCCAGGATGGATTCGGAGTTCCAGGTCGCGAACGCCGAGACGCCGCTGGCCAGCAGGAGGGCGAGGGCGGTGGAGCCGGCGGCGAGGGCGCGGCGGGGGCGTCGGTAGACGGCGAGGCCGAGCGCGGTGGCGCCGGAGACGACGGCGACGGTGGAGCGCACGGCGAGGTCGAGGGTGCCGTGTTCGACGTCCTTGGCGACCTCGTCCTGGAGCCCGGAGAGGCGCTCGGGGTGGTCGACGAGGGCCTGCGCGCGGACCGGGTCGAGCTGGTCGACGTTGACGTCGAGGCGGACGGGCGCGTGGTGGCTGTCGAGCTGGAGGGCGCCGAGCGGGGAGATGTTGATCTTCGTGCCGCCGGTGAGGGAGGGGCGCAGGGTCATCGTGGTGTTCATGGGGCCCACGGGGACACGGACATTGCCCACGACGAGCAGTCCCAGCCACGCGCCGAGCACCACGACGACGACCAGGCCGAGGGCGCGGAGCCACGGGTTGGTCTGGGGGACGAGAGCGGTGGTGGGCGGTTGGCGGAGTGCGCGCCGGCGGCGGCCGAGGGTGCGCGGAACCCTTCGTAGCCAGTGCGGAGCGGACAGTACGGCGGCGGGGACGCGGACCATTGGTCCCGTATGCCCAAGTCCGCCGTCGGATATGCGGGTGGGTCCATGTCTCTCGTACGGGCGTCCGGTGGCCGACAATGGGTGGGTGCTGGAGATGACGCGCGAGGAGTTCGAGGAACTGGTCGCCGAGTCGCTGGACCGGATCCCGCCGGAGCTGACACGGCTGATGGACAACGTGGCGGTGTTCGTCGAGGACGAGCCGCCGGCGAACGACCCCGAGCTGCTCGGGCTCTACGAGGGGACGCCGCTGACGGATCGCGGGGAGTGGTACGCCGGTGTCCTGCCGGACCGGATCACGATCTACCGCGGGCCGACGCTCAGGATGTGCGAGACGCGGGAGGAGGTCGTGGCGGAGACCGAGGTGACGGTCGTGCACGAGATCGCCCACCACTTCGGCATCGACGACGCCCGACTGCACGCTCTGGGGTACGGGTGAGCGCGGTGCGTGTCCTCTTGCGGGCGGCGGGAGTTGGGGAGGTTGACTCCCTTTCCCCGCTCGGAGGTGGCTGCCCGTGCGCGCCTTGTACGTACCCGTTCGTCTCGCGGTCACGGTCGTCGCCGTCGCCGCCGTGGCCGGCTGTATGAGCGTGGGGGACGACGGTGAGGGCGGGAGCGCGAAGCCGTCGCACTCCGCCGGCCGGCACGGTGGTGAGGCCCCGGACGGGGGCACCGGTCCGGCCGGGGGCGGTGCCGGGTTCGGGGCTGCGGGGGACGCCAAGCACGGGGGCGGGAAGGGCCACGGGAAGCCGGGGGAGTCGGCGAGTCCGTCCGCGTCGCCGTCGGCCGACGCGAGCGCGTCCGCTCCCGGCAAGGGCAAGCCGGGCCGCACCGAGAAGCCGGGGGACCCGGCGCCGACCAAGGCGCAGCCCACGCCGACCCAGTCCGAGCAGCCGCCGCCCCCGCCCGCCTCGCCCGAGCCGCCCGCCTCCCCGGAGCCGCCCCCGCCGTCCGCCGAGCCCTCGTCGTCGGCGCACCCCGAGGCGGGACCGCAGCTGGCGGACCGCGAGCCGGCGCCCACGGCGGGCACTCCGGCGTAAGGCCTGGCCCCCTCGGGTGTGAGCTACGTCAAGTCAGGCTGACTTCGTTTGCCGTCGGGGGTGCAGGGTGCGTATGGTGGTAGATCGTTTGATCCCATTGCCCGGCGCCACTGCAGAGCGCGCCGTGTGGCGCGTACTCTCCCTTGCCGTGGCGGACCGCATTGAGGCGGTCGATAGCGAATCACGGAGTTGACGGGCGCGTGCCGACGGATACTCCGGAAGGTTTCGCATTCGCATGTCCATTTCCAGTACTGATCACGTCGTCATGCCCGAGAACGAGGGCGACGAGACGACCGTAGACACCGCCGTGGAGGCGCCCGAGGTGACCTTCGCGTCCCTCGGCCTCCCCGAGGGCGTCGTGCGCAAGCTCGCGCAGAACGGCGTGACGGTCCCCTTCCCGATCCAGGCGGCGACCATCCCGGACGCCCTGGCCGGCAAGGACATCCTCGGCCGTGGCCGCACCGGCTCCGGCAAGACCCTCTCCTTCGGTCTGCCGACCCTGGCCCAGCTGGCCGGCGGCCGCACCGAGAAGCACAAGCCGCGCGCGGTCATCCTCACCCCGACCCGCGAGCTCGCGATGCAGGTCGCGGACGCCCTCCAGCCCTACGGCGACGTCCTCGGCCTCAAGATGAAGGTCGTCTGCGGCGGTACGTCGATGGGCAACCAGATCTACGCCCTGGAGCGCGGCGTCGACGTCCTCGTCGCTACCCCGGGCCGGCTGCGCGACATCATCAACCGCGGCGCCTGCTCCCTGGAGAACGTCCAGATCGCCGTCATCGACGAGGCCGACCAGATGTCCGACCTGGGCTTCCTGCCCGAGGTCACCGAGCTGCTCGACCAGGTCCCGGCCGGCGGCCAGCGCATGCTGTTCTCGGCCACGATGGAGAACGAGATCTCCACGCTGGTCAAGCGCTACCTGACCGACGAGGTCACGCACGAGGTCGACAGCGCGCAGGGCAACGTCACGACGATGTCCCACCACATCCTCATCGTGAAGCCCAAGGACAAGGCGCCGGTCACCGCCGCGATCGCCTCCCGCAAGGGCCGCACGATCATCTTCGTCCGCACCCAGCTGGGCGCCGACCGCATCGCCGAGCAACTGCGCGAGTCCGGCGTGAAGGCCGACGCGCTGCACGGCGGCATGACGCAGGGCGCCCGTACGCGGACGCTGGCGGACTTCAAGGAGGGCTACGTCAACGCGCTCGTCGCGACCGACGTGGCCGCCCGCGGTATCCACGTCGACGGCATCGACCTGGTCCTGAACGTGGACCCGGCCGGCGACCACAAGGACTACCTGCACCGTGCGGGCCGTACCGCTCGCGCGGGCCGCACCGGCACCGTCGTCTCCCTCTCCCTGCCGCACCAGCGGCGCCAGATCTTCCGGCTGATGGAGGACGCGGGCGTCGACGCCGGGCGTCACATCATCAACTCCGGTACGGCGTTCGAGCCCGAGGTCGCCGAGATCACCGGCGCCCGTTCGATGACCGAGGTCCAGGCCGAGTCGGCCGGGAACGCGGCGCAGCAGGCCGAGCGTGAGGTCACCCAGCTCACCAAGGAGCTGGAGCGGGCCACCCGCCGCGCGTCCGAGCTGCGCGAGGAGGCCGACCGCCTGGTCGCCCGCGCCGCCCGTGAGCGGGGCGACGACCCGGAGGCAGCGGTGGCCGAGGCCGCCGCCGTCGTCGAGGCCGCTGCCGAGCAGGCCGCCGCCGAGGCGCCGGTCCGCGAGGCGTCCTCGTACGAGCGTCCGCGTCAGCAGCGTGACGAGCGTGGCAACTACGAGCGCCGTGACCGTCGTGACGACCGCCCGTCGGGTGGCTTCCGTCGCGACGACCGCGGTGGCAACGACCGTGGCCGTTCCTTCGAGCGTCGTGACGACCGTCCGTCCGGTGGCTTCCGCCGGGACAACGACCGTCGTGACGGTGGCCGTTCGTTCGACCGTCGTGACGACCGCCCGTCCGGTGGCTTCCGCCGTGACGACCGCGGTGGCAACGACCGTGGCGGCTTCCGTCGCGACGACCGTCCCTCCGGCGGCTTCAACAGCGACCGTCGTGACGGCGACCGCGGTGGCCGTTCCTTCGAGCGCCGCGACGAGCGCCCCACGGGTGGTGGCTTCCGCCGCGACAACGACCGTCGGGACAACGACCGTGGCGGCTTCCGCCGTGACGACCGTCCCGCGACCGGTCACCGGGGCAGCGACCGTCCGTTCAACCGCGACCGCCAGGGCGACCGCCCCGGCTTCCGCGCCGGCGGTCACGACCGCCCGAGCCACCGCGGCACCAGCGGCACGGGCACCGGCACCGGTTCCTTCGGCCGCCGCGACGACAAGCCGCGCTGGAAGCGCAACGGCTGACAGCTGATGGTCGACGCCGGTTGAATTGAGGCCGGTTGACTCGAGAAGGGCCCGTACGACTTCGGTCGTGCGGGCCCTTTCTGTGAAGTCACTGTAAGATCAGCGCACTTGAGAGGCGGATGCGCCGGCCGGGGGGCCTGGGACATCGAGCATCGGTGTACGTCCCGCCTCATGTCTCGGGGAGGGTCTTCCTTGGCTCGTCGTGCCCACATACGCCTGCGTCTGCTGGCCGCCTCCGCCGTCCTGGCGGCCGGTCTGGCTCCGCTCCTGCCGACGACAGCCGTCGCCGAGGGGGCGCAGGACGCACCGCAGGAGACGGTGGTGCCGGCGACGCAGCGGGACACCTACACCGCGGCGAGCCTGCAGAACCCGTCCTCGTACAGCGGACATGACGGTGCCGGAGCTCAGGGCGTCTTCCACTCCCTCGAAGGCGCCGGGACGGTCTGGACGCGGTACTCGGACGGGACGTCCGTGCCCGTGGCGCGTCCCGCGGGAAGCACCGGCTGGTACGGAACCGGCAGCGACACCCTCGCGTTCCTCTACGCCGACGGCCGCACCGACCTGTGGAACGCCGTCGACGGAACCACCCGTACGGTCCATGTGCCCGCAGGCCTGTCCCGGCTCTCCGCGTACGGCGACCTCGTGGTCGGCTGGCGCAGTGTGCAGGACGAGAACGGGACGGCCTGGCGGGAGATGCACCTGCTGCTCCCGGAGGCCGACGGCACCACCCGTGACGTACCGGTCACCGGGCTGCCCGCCGGGGTGAACCTCGGAGCCGTGCTGGGCGGCGACGGGGACGGACTGCTCTTCCAGGCCGCGCGGAACGGGCAGTATCTGTCGGTGCTGGTCGACCGGGCGACGGGCCAGGTGCTGAGCCTGACGCCGCCGCGCTCCAAGGTCTATCTCAAGGCGCAGTTCACCACCGACCACGTGGTGGTCTTCAACGTCAACGACCCGACCGTCCTGGTCTACCCGCGCTCCGACCTGTCCGCCGCTCCGACCGCGGTCACGGTGGGCGGCAGTGGCGTGAACCCGGCGCAGGACCTCGCCGTCGTCGGCGACTGGCTCATCCACCGGCCCAGCGCCGGCACGACCGTCCTCGCCAAGCCCCTCTCCGGGGGCCCCGAGGTGACCCTGCTGACCTCGTCGAGCCCTGGCGCCTCCGCCGTCCCCGACGGCACCGCCGTCATGATCGGACGCACCGGCGCCGGGCAGTGGGGCATCCAGCGCATCGCCCCCGGCGCCGACGGCAGCCCCACGGTCACCATGGTCAAGGCGCTGCCGAAACCGACGTACAAGATCCAGGGGCTGGCGCTGGATCAGGGGCGGCTGGTCGTCGCCGATCCCAGCAGCGGGTACCGCGACATCTATGGAAGGACCGTGGCCGCGACCGGCACGCCGACGTTCGGCAGCCGCTCGTCGTACGACGGGCCCGGTAGGACGCTGGCCGCCTGTCCGGTGACGGATCTCGGCTGCTCGCAGCTGTTCGGCACGGCGGCCGGACCGGTCGTGTGGCTGGAGCGGGGCTCCGGTCAGTACGACACGATCAGGTCCGGCGGGCCTGGCAACTCCTGGACCCACTCTGTCCCCGCCGGAGGCCGGATCACCGACGTCTCGGGCCGGTACGTGCTGTACACGACCGCCACCGAGCAGTACGTCTACCGGCTCGGCGCGCAGGGCGAGGGCCCGGTCGTCACCCGTCCTTCCGGTGCCGCCGCCCTCGACGGGGACACGCTGTGGGTGGCCGACGGGGAGGGCGGGAGCGTCACCGCCCTCGACCTCACGCGGAAGACGGGCGACAGCCTCGCCCTCGACTCCAGCTGCGCTCCGACGGACCTCCAGGCTCTCGGCCGTTGGCTCTACTGGAACTGCGGTGACGGCAGGTCCGGCGTCTACGACCGGACGACGAGCAGGTCCGTGCCCGTCCCGGCCGACGAGGCAAAGCTGGGGGACGGATTCGTCGTCACGCACGACAGGGCGGCCGGGCGGCTGACGCTCACCACGGTCGCGGACGGCACCCCCGTGAGCCGGGTCATCGGCGACCTGCCCGACACCGGCCTCTCCCAGCGGGACGTGCGCTGGACGGTGGACGAGTCCGGGGCGAACGCGGCCTACGTGGACACCAAGGAGCAGGTGCACCTGGTGCCGTCCGGGGTGGCGCAGCAGCCGTTGCGGCTGTCGGCACCGGCGGTGAAGGAGGAGCAGGTGAACGCGAGCGAGGTGGACGACCGCGTTCCCGACCTCACCACGGCACTGCTGTCGAAGCCGGCCGCGTCCTGGCAGCTGACGGTGCGTGACAAGGCGACCGGCAAGGTCGTCGACGGCACGGACGGCGGCCTGGTGCGCGGCGAGCTCAAGGTCGGGTGGGACGGCGTCGGCGGGAGCGGCTTCCTGCCCAACGGGTCGTACGACTGGACGCTGTCGGTCACGCCCGCGGACGGGGTCGGCACACCTTTGAAGGTCACGGGCACCGTCCGGTTGCGGCATGCCGGCGCGGTCCGGCACGACTACCAGGGCAGCCCGGCGTGGCAGCCGGACGGCATCGGTGACCTGCTCACCCTCGACTCCTCCGGCCGCCTGACGTCTCACCAGGGCACGGGCAAGGGCGCGTTCAAGGATCCGCTCACGGGCGGAGGGTGGCGGACGGCCACTCAGGTGGTCCCGGTCGGCGACCTGAGCGGAGACCGCTGCAACGACGTGATCGTGCGCTACACCAGCGGGGCCGCGCGCCTGTACAAGGCGGGTTGCGGGACCGAGCTCACCACGTCGACGCCGTACACCACGCTGGTCACGAGCGGCTGGAACGCGTACGACGTGCTCACGGCCCCCGGCGACGTCAGCGGCGACGGCCGCCCGGACCTCATCGCCCGCAACGCCTCCACCGGCGCGGTCTACCTCTACAAGGGCACGAGCGCGGGGAAGTTGTCGGCGCGGGTGAAGCTGTACGACAACTGGAAGACGTACAAGAAGGTCGTCGGCGTCGGTGACCTGAACGGTGACGGGATCGGTGACCTGGTCGCGCAGGACAAGTCCAACAACCTGTACCGGTACTACGGCACGGGCAGGGGCACGTTCGGCACGCGCGTGAAGCTGTCGGCGAGTTGGGGTGTCTCGTACAACGTGGTCGTCGGTGCCGGTGACATCACCGGGGACGGCAGGGCCGACCTGGTCGCCCGTGACACGGCCGGCAATCTGTACCGGCTCGACGGGACGGGCAAGGGCACGTTCGGCACGCGCGTGAAGATCGGGACGGGTTGGCAGCGGTACAAGGGGCTTTTCTAGAGGGCCATTTGAGGGCGCTTGAGGGCACCTTGAGGGCACTTGCAGGGGGAGTTCTCCTGGAGGGCCGATTTCTAGCCAAGTTGTGACGTGTGTCACGCCCCCGGCAGGGGAATTGCTGGGGGCATGACAGATGACGCCATAGCGAGTGGGCTGTCTGACGAAGAGCGATTGGCCCAGCTCGGCTACACGCAGGTTCTCGCCCGCCGCATGTCGGCGTTCTCCAACTACGCGGTGTCCTTCACGATCATCTCGGTCCTGTCGGGCTGCCTGACGCTCTACCTGTTCGGGATGAACACGGGCGGCCCCGCCGTGATCACCTGGGGCTGGGTGGCGGTCGGCCTGATGACGCTGTTCGTCGGCCTGTCGATGGCCGAGATCTGTTCGGCGTACCCGACCTCGGCGGGCCTGTACTTCTGGGCCCACCGCCTGGCGCCGCCCCGTTCGGCTGCGGCTTGGGCGTGGTTCACGGGCTGGTTCAACGTGCTGGGCCAGGTCGCGGTGACCGCCGGCATCGACTTCGGCGCGGCTTCCTTCCTGGGCGCGTACCTGAACCTGCAGTTCGACTTCAAGGTGACGCCGGGCCGGACGATTCTGCTCTTCGCCGGAATCCTGATCCTCCACGGCCTCCTGAACACTTTCGGCGTCCGGATCGTCGCCCTGCTCAACAGCGTCAGCGTGTGGTGGCACGTGCTGGGCGTCGGCGTGATCGTCGGCGCGCTGGCCTTCGTACCGGACCACCACCAGTCGACGACCTTCGTCTTCACGGAGTTCGTGAACAACACGGGCTGGGGAAGCGGGGTGTACGTAGTCCTCATCGGCCTGTTGATGGCCCAGTACACCTTCACCGGCTACGACGCGTCGGCCCACATGACGGAGGAGACGCACGACGCGTCGACGGCGGGCCCGAAGGGGATCGTCCGCTCGATCTGGACGTCATGGATAG
The DNA here is from genome assembly GCF_053599215.1 of Streptomyces sp. NPDC001002. NCBI lineage: Bacteria > Bacillati > Actinomycetota > Actinomycetes > Kitasatosporales > Streptomycetaceae > Streptomyces > Streptomyces sp. NPDC001002. Next base: position 27,994 of record NZ_JBSFLV010000051.1, read on the forward strand.
CGGGCTTCGTGCTGCTGCTGGGCTTCACGTACGCGATCCAGAACTACGACAAGGAGTTGGGGTCGGCGACGGGCGCGCCGCCGGCCCAGATCCTCCTGGACGCACTGGGCGCGACGGCGGGCAAGCTGCTGCTCCTGGTCGTCATCGGGGCGCAGTTGTTCTGCGGGATGGCATCGGTGACGGCCAACAGCCGCATGATCTACGCCTTCTCGCGCGACGGCGCGCTCCCCTTCTCGCGGGTCTGGCACACGGTGAGCCCGCGCACGCGTACGCCGGTGGCGGCGGTGTGGCTGGCGGCGGGCGGAGCGCTGGTCCTCGGCCTCCCGTACTTGATCAACTACACGGCCTACGCGGCGGTGACGTCCGTCGCGGTCATCGGCCTCTACATCGCGTACGTCATCCCGACGTTGCTGCGCCTGCGCAAGGGGGAGGGCTTCCAGCGAGGGCCGTGGCATCTGGGCCGCTGGTCACGGGTGATCGGCGTGGTGTCGGTGATCTGGGTCGCCGTAATCACGATCCTGTTCATGCTGCCGCAGGTCTCGCCGGTCACGTGGGAGACCTTCAACTACGCGCCGGTCGCGGTCCTGGCGGTGCTGGGCTTCGCGTGGGTGTGGTGGGTGGCTTCGGCTCGGCACTGGTTCCTGAATCCGGATCATGAACGGACTCGGGAGAGGGAGGCGGCTCGGGGGGCTGCTCGGGGTGGGGGGTCGGTGGGGAAGGTGGATTCGTAGAGGGAGGGGGAGGCAGGGAAGGTGGGCTCCTGGGGAGGGGGAGGTGGGGCGGGCTTCGGCTCGTCCCGCGCCGGGCTTCGGGTGATCGCCGGCTGGCTTCTGCCGGGCTTCGGGTGATCTGTCGCCGATCTTCCGGGCCGACGCGGCCGTGTCTCCGATACCCGATCGGAGACACGGCCGGGTCCGGCTATGCTCGGGGAGGCAACATCGCCTGGGCCCTTAGCTCAATTGGCAGAGCAGTGGACTTTTAATCCATTGGTTGTGGGTTCGAGTCCCACAGGGCCTACCGAGGACAGAGCTGATCCGTAGCTCTGAACAGTGGGTTCGTGGCCTCAGTCAGTCGTCCTGGCGGGGGCCACGCCACGTGAGGCATCGAAGGCGTCGGTCAGTCCGTCGAGGCGGTCGGCAAGTTGCCGGAGCCGATCTGCGTGTGCCATGAGGCTCTCCGAGAGGCGGCGCAAGTCGTCGGAACCGTGTGGGTGCCAGTCGCCATCCATCTCGACGTTCACGAAGGGGACGTGTCCGGGTGGGCGCTCGGTGAAGGGGCGCTGTTCGAAGCACGCACGCAGAACCACCGCTGTGCCACGGCTCGTTGAGGTTGTGAATTCGTAGTCAGGGCTCGCGTGCGTGATGTCGACGCGGTAGCCGTCGGGCTGATGCTCTTTCTCGCTTCCCGCACATCAGTCGGGTTCCCAGATGGTGACAGGCCCGTGGTCGCACGTGGGGACAGTCACTGTCCGGGACTTGTCGTCATGATCCGGCATGAGCGGGTTCCTTGTTCCGGTAGTCATTGGCCCTGGGCCGGCGTGGTGGGGGTCCCCCGCTCATTCCTCGTTCAGGAGTTCAGCCGCGGCCTTCGGATCCATGAGGGTCGACCAGGCTTGCTCGGCGGGAAGAAGGGGGCGGCTGGGCAGGGCGTACTCGGGGTACCAGACGGTGGGATCGCAGCCGGGGACATGGCGCAGGATGACCGCGATGAGATCGTCGGGAACGGAGCCGGTGATGCGCACCGCACAATAGGTCTCATGGCCGTCGTCGGCGCGTACGAGGATGCCGAGGCGAAAAGTGGGAAAGTCGGCGGCGTGTTCATGCCCGTCGTGCAGTGATCCACGAGCCAGCTCCCGGACAGTCGCAGCGAGATGGCGGACAAGCCGGGCGCCGACTTCGAGTTGGTAGCGTTCATGGTCGTCCTGGTCGGGGAGGATATGCCCGACGTACGTTTTGGTGCTCAGTGGCTGACGGTTGTCGGCGTTGTAGCGGGCTCGTGCAGCCCTCGCGGTCGTCTCCAGCGCTGAGTAGAAGTCGTCTGACGACCCGTCCTCGCGTTGCCCGGCGGCGATGAGCCAGGGCAGGTCCTCGTCGGTCCAGATCGCTCCGCGCCAGCGTTGGACCTTGACTTTGAAGAGCACCTCGTCATCGATCGAGCGGATCCGCTCATGGCCGGCCTCGTCGTCGGCGAAGTGCTCCCGGGCCTTGGCCAGGATCGGATGATCCAGTTCATCGAGCGGCTCCCGGGCAGACGGAAGCGGTAGTTTCAGATCCTCGCGGAGCGCGCGGAGAGTGGGTCGAGCGGGCCGCACGGATCAGTCGTCCTCGCCCACTCCGCCGAGTTCCTTGATCCGCTCCGGTGACAGTCCGGTGAGCAGCGAGACGCTCGATTCCACGGATCCGTCAAGCTTGCGCATCTTCTCCAGCATGTTGGCCCGAACCTCCTCGCGGCGGATCTCCAAGTAGGTTCGGACGGCCTCCGCGACCAGGTCCTTCTTCGTCATCCCCAGGAAATGGGCGCCGTCCGCGATCAGCTCGTCTATGGCCGCATCGACTTTCAACGGTGCTGTCGTCCGGGTTGTTCGACTGCGGGTTTCCTCTGTGGTCCTCATGCTCACACCCTCTCTGGTACCAAAAGGTACTCCTATTCTTCTCTACTCGTGAGTGATAAGTGGACATCGAAGTGCCTGCTCGACCTGCTTGCCAGTCTCGACAGTCACGGCGCTCGTCCCGTGGTCGCCCTCATGGTGAGGACCCTTCTTGTATCAAGCGTTTGACACAAGGTGCCGCCCGAGGCCATCTTGTACCTGCCACTTGGTACAAGATGCTCTGGGGGCCTCCGCATGCTCGACACCGTCCCGTTTCAGGAGAGATTCCTCGATCATGCCGATCAGTACGCCCGCTGGTCCGGCCTCGCCATCGGCGTCATGGTCGCGCAGGCGCTGGCCACGCTCGGGCAGGTCGAGTTCGAGCAGCGGGTCGTGTTCTGCATCACCGCTTTCGGGGTGTGCACGGTGGCTGGCGTTCTTCTCGCGGACGCGCTGACTCTGCTTCCTCAGGACGCGGTGCGCACCGCGAGTCTCGCTCCGCGCATGGTCAGGGACCACGTGCCGCCACGCATGGGTCCCCTGATCGCCCTCCAGGGGGTCACGCTCGTCGTGCTGCTGGCGATCACCGCCGCCACGGCCTCCGTCGACTCCGGCCGTGTCCTCAGCAGGGGCAAGGTCCTCACCGTCGCCTGCAACGGGATTCCGGCGACCCTGGGCCCCTGGCCCGGCCTGTACTACAGCCTTCCGATGTTCGGCGCGCTCGCCATAGCCACCCCTACCTGCGTGTGGGCACTGCGCCGTATCGCTCACGGACCGGGTGAGGAGCAGCAGCGTCGCAACCGCGCCTGGGCGGTGACCGGGGCCTGGGGCCTGCTCGTGTCGGGCCAGCAGTTGTACGCGGTGCTGATGATCACCATCTCCTTCATGGAGACGGGCTGCGCCGGCGCGACGGGCGCACTCACCTTCTGGGTGTTCTATCCGCTGGCCCTGGTGAACCTCTTCACCGTCGTCTGGTCCCTGCTCACCGTCGTGGCTCCGCGCGCCGTCGACGACGTGGCGGAAGGAGACCACGCCGGTGAATGAGCCTGCCGTACGCGTCGACACCACCAGCCCCGTACCGCCGTACCTGCAGATCCGCGCGCAGCTCGGCGCGCTGATCGTCACCGGCCGGCTGGTCGAGGGCGACAGGCTGCCGACCGTGCGTCAACTGGCCACCGACCTCGGCCTCGCACCGGGCACCGCGGCCCGCGCCTACCGCGAACTGGAGGCCGAGGGTCTGATCCGCACGCGCCGGGGTGCCGGTTCCCGGGTCGCGGCGCCGCCGGCCCGCCCCGCTCATGACCATGCCTCCCAACTCATCGCCCTTGCCCGTGACTTCACCTTCTCCGCCCGCGCGCTGGGTGCCGACACGGAGGCCATCCTCGCCGCCGTCCGTGACGCCCTCGACCCGGAAACGCGGTGAAAGGTGCACCTGAGTACACCCCGAACCCGGAGGACACCCCCATCCTCCCCGCCCCGCCGATGCGGTTCGCTGGTGATCGTCACCGTTCAGGATCAGGACCACAGCAACGGGGGATTCGATCATGCAGGTTCAGCAGGTTCAGCAGGTTGAGCAGGTTCAGCAGACTCAGAAGATTCAGCAGACGCAGTCGTCCAAGAAGACCGTGGCCGTCGTGCTCGGCGCAGCCCTGCTCGCGTTGGCGTCGCCGGCAACCGCAACCGCCGGTATCGCCCCCACCCACTCGGTCACCCACCACCCCTACACCGCAGCCACCCTCCGACAAGACCTCGCCGCCGTCCGCGCAGCCGGCGGCGGTGACGTCAACGTCCTGGCCAGGGTCGACCGACCCCACCGCGCCCCCCTCATGGCCCGCATCGGCACCCGCACCGCCGACTCACCCACCCCCACCCCCGCCCCCATCCCCTGGAACTCCCACTTCCGAGTGGCCAGCACCACCAAGACCTTCACCGCGACCGTCGTCCTCCAACTCGTCGCAGAGAAGCGGCTGTCGCTGGACGACACCGTTGAGCACTGGCTGCCGGGGGTCGTCTCCGGCAACGGCAACGACGGCCGTCGTATCACCGTGCGGGACCTGCTGCGGCAGACCAGTGGGCTGTACGACTACGTCGACGACCCGGAGATCCAGGACCGTCTGATCAACCACTTCGACGAGAACCGGTACGACACCACGCCCGCGGCCGACCTCGTCGCGGTGGCGATGAAGCACCGTCCCGCCTTCGTGCCCGCGCCCGGCGGAGCCACCCGCTGGGCCTACTCCAACACCAACTACCTGCTCGCCGGGATGATCGCCGAGAGGGCGGGTGGCGAGAGCTGGGAGGAACTGGTCGAGCACCGGGTGATCAGGAAACTGCGCCTGCGGGACACCTCCATCCCGGGGCTCGACCCCCGCCTCCCCGACCCGCACGTCAACGCGTACCTCACGACCCCCGACGGCACGCGGCTCGACGTCACCGAGCACAGCCTCCAGCACACCGCGGACTCCGGTGTGGTGAGTACGACCGCCGATCTGAACACCTTCTTCCGCGCCCTCGCCGGCGGCCGGCTGCTCCCCGCCGCGCAGTGGCGCGAGATGCGGACCACCGTCGAGCGGACCGACGACCCGGAGGACGTGGCCGAGATGCCCGTGGGGACCTACGGCCTCGGGCTGCGCAAGATTCCGCTCTCCTGCGGCGGCTTCTACTACACCCACGAAGGCGACGGCGCCGGCGTCAACACCCGCCCCGCCGTGAGCGCGGACGGCACCCGCGCGGTGACCGTCTCCATCACGACCACCACCGCGCCACCCGACCTCGTCGCCCTCAACCGCGCGACCGGCACCCTCGTCGAACACGCCTTTTGCGCGGCGCCCACGCGCTAGCTGTCACGTTCGGGTCCAGCGACCGGCATCGCCCGCCATGAGGTACCCCGCCACGACATCGACAGCGCCTTCCACGACCGGTTCCGCTTGAACGGCAGCTCGAAGAACCGGGCGAACACCCACCCCGTCAGCAGCGACGCCGGCACGCTCAGCAGGACCGTGACCGCGAAGGTCGGCAGGCCGGGGGAGACCACGCGGGGCGCGATCTCGCGGACGGCGATCATGACGATCGGCAAGTGGATGAGGTAGAGGCTGTACGAGATGTCGCCCAGGCCGCGGATCGCGCGGGAGGAGAGCAGGCGCATGAGCCAGGTCGGGTGGCCCGTCGCCACCGCCACCAGCAGCAGCGTCATCGTGGGGGCCGCGGCCAGGTCCACCCAGAAGTAGTGGGTGACCGTCCAGGTCGAGCCCTTCACGACCATCACGGCCAGCACCGGTACGGCGGCCAGCGCGGCGAGCCAGTGCCACGGGAGCCGTCGGATCCGGTCCCGAGCGACCACGATCCCCGCGCCGACCAGGCCGGCCACGAAGACCGGAGCGAGGTTGGGGGTCAGCCAGTTCATGCCCTCGACCGGGTTCGCGTTCGCCGCCATGAGGCCGCGGGCGACGGCCAGCAGGGTCACGCCCGCCACCAGGACGACCGCGCCCAGGCGTCGCCGGATGAACAGGAGGAGGGGGAAGAGGAGGTAGAGCTCCGCCTCCACCGCGATCGACCAGAACGCCCCGTTCGGAGTCGGCGCCATGGCCACGTCCTGCGCCAACAGGCCGTACACCACGACCGTCTTGAGGGTCGGCGGGCCGAAGTGCGAGGCGGGGACGATGAAGTAGGCGACCGCCACGCTCAGTACGAGGGCCGCCCAGTACGGCGGAAGGATGCGCCAGGCGCGGCGGCTCAGGAAACGTGCGGTGCCGCCTGGATGCCAGCCGTTGCGGGCGGCGGAGATGGCCAGGGAGAAGCCGGACAGGACGAGGAAGAAGACCACGGCGAGACGGCCGTACATGAGCCAACCCAGCCAGGACGGGCCCGAGTTGCGCGGGAAACCGGGGAAGGCCAGCAGCCAGCAGTGGAACAGGACAACGTAGAGCGCGGCGAGGCCACGCAGGCCGTCCAGGCCCGGCACATGGCGGGGGACCCGCTCTTCCGGCGTGGCGCTGTCTCGTTGCGGAGTCGGGCGTGCGGGCGCGTCGAGCATGCCTGCGTCGATCGTGTCGACGTCAAGCGTGCTGACGGATCGGCTCGGTTCCGGTGAGATCGCTGGGCCCCCTTCGTACGGCACCGAACGCTCAGCCCGGCACCACCCACAGTGACTGATACGTCGCAATTGGGCGAGCCGTTCAATGGGCGCGTGCGGGGGTTTGGAGGGGTGTACGGGAGCCCGCTCCCACCAGCCCAAATGGTGTAGCCCCCTACACCGCGCCCACCGCCCCCGTCGCTTAGCGTTGCCGTATGAGGACAACGATGCGGCAGGCCGCGCGGGCCACAGGGCATCTGCTCCTCGTCGCCCTGATGGCGTTCTGCCTGTGGATCTTCATCACGGTGCTGCTCATCACGGCCATCGGGACGCTCGCGGTGGTCGGGGCGTGGCTGTTGCCGGAGACGGTGCTGCTGGTGCGGCGGATCGCGGGGGCCAAGCGGGGGATGACCGCCGCGTGGACCGGGCAGCGGATCCCCGAGGCGTACCAGCCGATCACCGGGACCGTGCGGGAGCGGATCCGGATCGCCGTACGGGATCCGGGGACGTTCACCGACTTCCGGTGGATGGTCGCCGACTACTTCTACGGTGCCCTGCTGCTGTTCGCGCTGCCGCTGTGGCCCGTCGGGCTGGTCGTCGACGGCGTGTGGTGCGGGCTGCTGCGACGGACGCCGGTCGTGCTGCCGTTGATCACGCGGATCGCGGATCTGGAGGCCGACTGGTCGACCGCCCTGCTCAAGCCGTCACCGAAGGCCCAACTCGCCGCCCGCGTCGAGGAGTTGGCCGCCACCCGCGCCGACGCCATCGCCGCGCACGGCGCCGAACTGCGCCGTATCGAACGCGATCTGCACGACGGCGCCCAGGCCAACCTGGTCGCCCTCTCCATGCGCATCGGGCTCGCCAAACGCGCCTACGACCGCGACCCGGACACCGGACGCAAACTGCTGGACGAGGCCCAGGCGCAGGCCGAACAGGCGCTCACCGACCTGCGGAACGTCGTCCGCGGCATCCACCCGCCGATCCTCACCGACCGCGGCCTGGTCGGCGCGGTGCGTGCGCTCGCTGCCGGCAGTGGGCTCCAAGTGACCGTGGAGGTCGAGCGGTTGGAGGACGACGGGGTGCGGGCGCCGGCCGCCGTCGAGGCCGCCGCCTACTTCGTCGTCGCCGAGGCGCTCACCAACGCCGCCAAGTACAGCGGCGCGTCCCGTGCCTCGGTCCAACTCGCCCGGATGAAGCGCGGGTTGCGGGTGCGGGTGGCAGACGAGGGGAGCGGTGGCGCCGACGAGAAGGGCGGCTCGGGGCTGCTCGGGATGCGGCGGCGGGTCGCCGCGCTCGACGGGACGGTGGAGCTGTCCAGCCCGGTCGGCGGACCTACGGTGATCGAGGTACGGCTGCCCTGCGTGTGGTGACGGACCTCAACCGGTCGCCAACCGGTCACCGATCAGCCCCCGTTGAACCCCGCCACCCCGACTCCGGCCCCGTCGACCCTCCTCACCCGGCGCCGTCAGCCCGCGTTCAGCTCCGTCAACTGGCCCAGCGGCAGCGTGTGGTGGGTCTGGAGGACCTTCGCGCGCAGGTAGCGGACGTTGTGCGCGGTCTTGAAGACGCCGGTGGGGACGCGGTCGCGGACGGAGATGCCGAGGGAGCGCAACTGGTCGGCCTTGTCGGGGTTGTTGGACAGCAGGTCCAGCTCGTCGATCCCCAGGGACCGGAGCATCTGGGCCGCCGCCGTGTAGTCGCGGGCGTCCTCGGGCAGACCCAGGGCCGCGTTCGCCTCGTACGTGTCCAGGCCCTGGTCCTGAAGGGCGTACGCGTCGAGCTTGTTGTAGAGGCCGATGCCCCGGCCCTCCTGGCGCAGGTAGAGCAGGACGCCACCGCGCTCGGCTATGCGCTCCACCGCCTCGCGCAGCTGCGGGCCGCAGTCGCAGCGGGCCGACCCGAAGACGTCACCGGTCAGGCACTCGGAGTGCAGGCGGACCAGCGGGGTGGTGCCGGGGGCCGGTTGGCCCAGGACGACCGCCACGTGTTCCTGGCCGTCGGTCAGGCCGTGGAAGGTGACCATCTCGGTGTCGACGCTGTAGCCGTCGTGGAAGCGCAGCGGGACCCGGACGCGGGAGCGCGGCGTTGCGGCAGGGAAGTCGGGCATGCGGGTTCTCCCGGTCCGGTGGGCGGTTTTCGAGCTGGATCTGCTTCAAAACTGAAGCACATCCACGATCACGGACCCTACCTCATGCTTGAAATTTGAAGCAACAGATTTGTGGGACGGGTCACGTACGAGGGGTCACTCTCAGGGCGAGGGCGTCCCCCCGCAGGACGAGGACGACCGGCGGCGCCACGGGACGTCCTCCCGCTTGGCCTCGGTCCCGTCGCCCTCCAGCGCCCGCACGATCCCGGCGCTGATCTCCTCCAACTGACCCACCTGCTCCGGGGTGAGATGGTCGAAGATGGCCGCGCGGACCGTCTCGACATGCCCCGGAGCAGTCCGCACCAGGGTCTCCATGCCGGCGTCGGTGAGCACCGCGGTGCTGCCCCGCTTGTCCGACGGGCACCCCTCGCGCCGTACCAGACCGTCCTTCTCCAGCCGGGTCACCGCGTACGTCAGCCGGCTCCGGGTGATCTTCGACTTCTCGGCGAGGTCGGTCATCCGCAGCCGGTGGTCCGGTACGTCGGAGAGGTTCGCCAGGATGGAGTAGTACAGGTGGGGCATGCCGGCGTCCTGCTGGAGCTGCCGGTCGATCGCGTCCTCCAGGAGGTGCGTCGCGGCGATGTACGCGCGCCATGCGCGCTGCTCCTCAGGAGTGAGCCAGCGAGTCGTCATGGGACCAGTGTAGGTTTGTTTCAAACTTGAACCAAGCCCCGCCCTTCGATCGAGCCGGGAGCGCGTCGATGCCCCACCCGTACGTCCTGCTGTCCGCCGCCGTCTCCCTCGACGGCTACCTCGACGACACCGGCCCCGAGCGCCTCCTGCTCTCCTCCCCGGCCGACTTCGACCGCGTCGACGAGGTACGGGCGTCCGTCGACGCGATCCTGGTCGGCGCCGGCACGATCCGCGCCGACAACCCCCGCCTGCTGGTGAACTCGCCCGAGCGCCGGGCCGCCCGCGTGGCGTCGGGCCGGCCGGAGTACCCCCTCAAGGTCACGGTCAGCGCCACCGGCGACCTCGACCCGGCCGCCAACTTCTGGCACACGGGCGGCGAGAAGGTCCTGTACACGACGGACAAGGGCGCGGAACGGGCGCGCGACCTGGGCATCGCGGCCGACGTCGTCCCGCTCGGCGCCGACCTGGACTGGCGCGCACTCCTGACCCATCTCCACGAGGTGCGCGGCATCGACCGCCTCATGGTCGAGGGCGGCGGCACGATCCACACCCAGCTCCTCCAGCAGGGCCTCGCGGACGAACTCCACCTGGTCCTGTCCCCGCTCTTCGTGGGCACGCCGACCGCGCCCCGCCTCTTCGGCCCGGGTCCGTACCAGCCCGGCCGCCTCCGCCTCCTCGAAACCCGGCAGATCGAGGACGTCGTCCTCATGCGCTACGAGCCCACCGCCCCCGGCACCGGCTCCCTCCCCACCGCCGCCGACCACCACTGGCTCCGCCTCGCCTGCGAACTGGCCACCCACTGCCCGCCCTCCACCACCGCCTTCAGCGTCGGCGCGGTGGTGGTCGCCGCCGACGGCACGGAGCTGGCCCGCGGCCACTCCCGAGAGGCCGGCGACCCGGTGGTCCACGCCGAGGAGGCGGCCCTGGCCAAGCTCGCCCCGACGGACCCCCGCCTTCCGTCCGCCACGATCTACAGCAGCCTCGAACCCTGCGCCCACCGAGCCTCCCGCCCCAAGCCCTGCGCCCAGCTCATCCTCGACGCGGGGGTACGCCGAGTGGTGACGGCCTGGCGCGAGCCGGACACGTTCGTGACGGCGGCGGACGGGAACGGGTTGTTGGCGGGGCGGGGGGTCGAGGTGGTGGTGATCCCGGAGTACGAGGAGCGAGCGAAGGCGCCCAACTCCCACCTCCTGGCCTGACGTCCACCCCTGCCCTGTCGGTCCAATCGGCCCAACAGATCCTGCGCCCCACTCCCCGAACGGTCACTCTGCGAGAGACCCGAATGGACATAAGCGGAGGAAAAGATGGCCGTGAGGTCACTCACAAGACGAGCCGCCGCGCTCCTGATCGCGCCCCTTCTCACCGTGACCGTCGCCTCGTGCGGCAGCGCGGACCCCGGTACCCGGACCATGGCCCGCGCCCTCCCCCCGGACGCCACGTTCACCCACCCCGGCGTGCTCGTCAGCAAGGCGCAGCTGGACACCGTACGAAAGAACGTCACCGCCGGGAAGCAGCCGTGGCTGAAGGCGTTCCTGGACATGCGGGACAGCAAGTACGGGTCGTACAAGTACCGGCCCGAGCCGTACGAGAACGTCGACTGTCCCTGGGGCGGCAAGGTCGCGCAGGGGTGTGTGGAGGAGCGGGAGGACGCGATCGCCGCGTACACACAGGCACTGCTCTTCAGCGTCACCGGCAAGCAGGAGCACGCGCTGAAGGCGCGGGAGATCATGGACGCCTGGTCGGCGAAGATCAAGCGGCACTCCGAGGAGGACGCCGGACTGCAGACCGCGTGGGCCGGGTCGACATGGGCGCGGGCGGCGGAGATCGTGCGGTACGCGCCGGGTGCCGGGTGGCCGGCCGACCGGGTCGCACGGTTCGAGAAGATGCTGCGTACGGCGTATCAGCCGTACGTCACCGAGAAGCTGCCCGACTACAACGGCAACTGGGACCTCGCGATGACCGACGCGGCGATCGGCATCGCCGTCTTCACCAACGACCACAAGGCCTTCGACGCCGCCCTCGCCCGGTTCCGCGACCGCGTGCCCGCCTACTTCTACCTGGAGAAGGACGGCAAGGTCCCGCTCACCGTGGCCGGCTCGACCATGAACACGCCGCAGAAGCTGACGACGTACTGGTTCAAGCAGGGGACGTACAAAGACGGCGTCGCGCAGGAGACCTGCCGCAACTTCAAGCACGTCGGCTACTCGCTCGCCGCCACCGCGCACATCGCCGAGACCGCCTGGCACCAGGGCGTCGACCTGTACGGCGAGGTCAAGGACCGGCTGACCGCGGCGCTCGCCTTCCACGCCCGCTACCAGCTGGGCGAGAACCCGCCCGCGTGGCTGTGCGGCGGCAAGGTCGACCGGAACATGGGCCCCGACCTGGAGGTCGCCCTCAACCACCTGGAGGGCCGACTCGGCGGCTCCGTCCCGGCCGCCCACAAGCTGGCCGAGGAGACCCGCCCGGCCGGTACCGACGATCTCTTCGTCTCCTGGGAGACCCTGACCCACGCCGGAAACCCGGCGACCTGACCGGCCCGGTCGCTCCCCGGCCGCTCCCGTCCCGATCTCTCCTTGGTCACTCCCGTCCCGCGGATGGCGTACAGTGGAGAACACAACGGCGCGGGGTGGAGCAGCTCGGTAGCTCGCTGGGCTCATAACCCAGAGGTCGCAGGTTCAAATCCTGTCCCCGCTACTGACGGCACAGGGCCGGAGTCCAGATCATCGGATTCCGGCCCTGAGTCATTTCCCGCCCCTGTCTTCGGGCTCTCTTCGGCCGTTGTCACGCCCGGTGAGCAGGCGAATGCCCTCCGCCCAACAACTGACATCCCGTCAACAGCTCTGTTCATTCCCGGGCTTGGTCAACTCGCCCGATTTTCACCGGTCATGGCCCGAACGTCCTGCGTGAAAACGTTAATGATCAAGCCGAACAGCTTGGAATCCCCACCCCGTGTCTATTAACGTTCGATAACGCAGCGCGGTCGTCCCAGCCGTCACAAGAGTCGGCTCCGTGCGCACGCGCCGAATCCCGCAAGGGAACCGGGGAACCACCAACTTGGGGTGAATCGCGAGTAGTCCGTCGTGTACGCACGACCGGTTTACGCGCGTAGGAGACCTTCCTGCTCCGAACCCGTCAGCTAACCCGGTAGGCGAGAAGGAAGGAAAGGAGTACGCCCAGGTGGCGTCCAACCCCCCTGCCCCGGCGGCCCCGTCCGTGCCGAGCCAGCGTGACAACGAGACGTTCGGCTACGGCGGATACCGCACCGACGAGGGCCCTTGGGAGGAATGGAACCCCACCGAGGATTCCGTCCGCCCCAACCGCGGTCGCCACCGCGTCTCCAAGCAGCGCGGCGGCGGCGGGGGATTCGCCCGCAGCTCCACCGTCCTGGGCGTCGGTGTCATAGCCGCGGTGAGCGCGGGCGGCATGGCCAGCGCCAACACCGGCAAGCCGCCGGTCTCCATCTCCGTGCCCGACCTGCCGAACGTCGGCTCGGTCTTCGGCGAGACCTCCACCCCCGCCGCCAAGGGCTCCGCGACCGCCCTCAGCAGCGTCGGTGTGACCTCCACCGAGACCGAGCAGGGCACCAAGGACGCCGGCGAGGTGCTGCGCGACCGCATCATGGCGCAGGCCGAGTCCCAGCGCGTCCAGGTCGACAGCAAGGTCCAGTACGCCACCGAGGCCTCCCTCTCCAAGCAGGTCGACGAGGCCGCCGCGAAGGCGGAGAAGGCGGCCGCCGAGAAGGCCGCCGCCGCGAAGAAGAAGGCGGAGGCGGAGGCCAAGAAGAAGGCCGAGGCCGCGAAGCTGGCGGAACTGGCCACGCAGTACCGCCTGCCGGTCGCCTCCTACACGATCACCGGCACCTTCGGGCAGGCCGGTTCCCTGTGGTCCTCCGGCTACCACACGGGCCTCGACTTCGCCGCCCCCACGGGCACGCTCATCAAGGCCATCCACAGCGGCACCGTCACGGAGGCCGGCTGGGCTGGCTCGTACGGCTACCGCACGATCCTCACCCTCGACGACGGTACGGAGCTGTGGTTCTGCCACCAGTCGTCGATCGGCGTGAGCGTGGGCCAGAAGGTCGCCACCGGCGATGTCATCGGCCGCGTGGGCGCCACCGGCAACGTGACCGGGGCGCACCTGCACCTGGAGGTCCACCCGAACGGCCAGGCCGACGGGATCGACCCGATGGCGTGGCTGCGCAGCAAGGGCCTCACCCCCTGACACAGGCCGCTGTCGAAAAGCACCGATAGGCATCGCCAAGTTCCCGGAACAGCGGACTCCGCTTGTTTACGGGAACTTTGCGGCTCCCGCGGAAGACCGGTCTCCGCTGCCGGCGTTGATGTGAAGCATGACGTCCTCCTCTGCTTCTCTGCGCAAGCTCGGCTCCTCCGACCTGGAGGTCTTCCCCCTTTCCCTCGGCGGCAACGTCTTCGGCTGGACGGCCGACGAGGCGACCTCCTTCGCCGTCCTGGACGCCTACGCGGCGGCCGGCGGCAACTTCGTCGACACCGCCGACTCCTACACGGCCTGGATCGAGGGCAACTCCGGCGGCGAGTCCGAGACGATCATCGGCAAGTGGGTCAAGGCCCGCGGCAACCGCTCCGACATCGTCATCGCGACCAAGGTCAGCCAGCACCCCGACTACAAGGGCCTGTCCGGCGCGAATATCAAGGCCGCCGCCGACGCCTCGCTGCGCCGCCTGGAAACCGACTACATCGACCTCTACTACACCCACTTCGACCAGCCCGAGGTCCCGGTCGAGGAGATCATCGGCGCGCTCGACGAGCTGGTGCGGTCGGGCAAGGTACGCAACATCGCCGTCTCCAACATCACGCCGGAGCGGCTGCGGGAGTCCCTGGAGTTCTCCGACCGCGAGGACCTGGCCCGGTACGTGGCCATCCAGCCCCACTACAACCTGGTCTCCCGCGACACCTACGAGGGCGAGCTGCGGGACATCGCCGCCACCGCGGGCCTCGCCGCCGTCCCCTACTTCGCCCTGGCCGCCGGCTTCCTCACCGGGAAGTACCGGCCCGGTACGACGGTGGAGAGCGCGCGAGCGGGCCGCGCCGGCGCCTACCTGGAGTCGGAGCGGGGGCAGCGGGTGCTGACCGCCCTCGACGAGATCGCCGCCGCCCATGACGCGCAGGTCGCGACCGTGGCCCTGGCCTGGCTCGCCGCCCAGCCGACGGTGGCCGCCCCGATCGCGTCCGCCCGCACGCTTGAGCAGCTGCCCGCCCTGCTGGCGGTGGCGGACCTGACCCTGACGGAGACGGAGATCGACCGCTTGACGCAGGCGTCGGCCTGACCGATCTCCGGCGTACGCGGTTGATCTACGGCTGGTACGGGTTGTACGCGGGGTACGGCGACGCCGGATAGGCGGGCTGCGCCGGATACCCGTACACCCCGTGCACCGGCCAGGGCGGGGCGGTCACCGCGACCGGCGGGGCCGTCGTCCTGGCCGCGTAGTCCAGCGCCGGACGGGCCACGTCCTTGCGGGCCCACAACTCGGCGAGCAGTTCCCTCTCCCGTACGACGAAGTCGGCGCCGGCTCGGCCGCGGCGCCCCCGGTGCCGTAGGAAGGCCAGGGAGGTCGCGTACGCCTCGTACTGGGCGACCGCCCGTGCCGCGGGCTTGCCGTAGTGGCGGGCGGCGTAGTCGCGGGCCAGGCGGCGGGCGCGCATGGAGCCGAGGGCGAACGGCTCGGCGGGGGTGAGCCAGCCGGCCATGGTGTAGGCGGGGAGTTCCTCGCGCACGGTCCGCAGTTCGCGCTGCCGGGTCCAGATGACCAGCCAGGTCAGCAGCCCGAACGAGGGCACCATGAACACGGCGTACACCCCGAAGAACCCGTACTCGCCGAACGTCGACGAGCTGTTCCAGAACGCGTGCATGCCCATCGCGAGCAGCAGCCCGGACAGCGGGACGAGGACGCGGCGCAGGTGCTGGCGGTCGCCCGAGAGCGCGGCGATGCCGAAGCCGATGCCGGTGCAGACGGTGAAGAGGGGGTGCGCGAACGGCGACATGATGATGCGGACGAAGAAGGTCGCCGCCGTGACGGAGGCGATGCCGCGGTCGCCGGTCAGCTGGTCGGTGCCGAAGGCGGTCCCCAGGTAGAGGATGTTCTCGGTGAACGCGAAGCCGGTGGCGGTGACGCCGGCTATCACCACCCCGTCGACGATCCCGGTGAAGTCCCGGCGCCGGAACAGGAAGACGAGCAGGACGGCCGCGGCCTTGGCCGACTCCTCGACGATCGGGGCTATCACCGTCGCGCCGAGGGTGTCCGCGCTGGAGGGGTCCGCGGTCGCCGTCGCGATCCATCTGGTCGCGAAGCTGTTGGCGACGATCGCTATCAGCGCCGCCGCGCAGGCGCCCCAGGCGAAGGCGAAGAGCAGATTGCGCCACGGGCCCGGTTCGACCCGGTCGAGCCAGCGGAAGGCGGCTATGAGGAGCGGTACGGGCAGCACGGCGAGGCCGAGTCCGACCAGGAACCCCTCGGTGCCGGTCTGTTGACGCACCAGGGCGAGAATGACGAGCCCGGAGAGCGCGAGCAGGGTACTGAGCGCGCCGTACCGCACCCACCGCCGCTGCCACCAGTGGGCGTGCCCGAGCGCACCACCGGCGGGATCGCCGGCGTACGGCGGATTCGTCGGGTACGGGGGACACGTGGCCACGGCATTGACCCTAACGAGGGAGGGCGCCGCCCGCGCTGCCCGCGGAGGCTTCAGGCGCCGGTGGGGGGTTGTCGGTCGTGCTGCTGTTCGCGGTCCTGGTCGCTGGGCTCTTCGCGATGCTGTACGCGACGGAAGAGCAGGTCGTTCACGACATGTCCCTTCTCCAGCCCCTGGCCCTCGAAACGGGTCAGCGGCCGGAACTCCGGACGCGACGCGAAACCGCCGTCGGCCGCCGTGTTCTCGAACTCCGGGTGCGCGCTCAGCACTTCGAGCATCTGTTCGGCGTACGGCTCCCAGTCGGTCGCGCAGTGGACGATGCCGCCGGGTCTGACGCGGCTCGCGACGAGGTCCAGGAACTCCGGCTGGATCAGCCGCCGCTTGTGGTGCCGCTTCTTCGGCCACGGGTCCGGGAAGTAGACGCGCAGTCCGTCGAGCGCGTCCGGGGCGAGCATCTCGCGCAGCAGGATGATCGCGTCGCCGTTGCCGACGCGGACGTTGGGCAGGCCGCTCTGGTCGGCGAGGTTCAGCAGATTCCCCTGACCCGGGGTGTGCACGTCCACGGCGAGGATGTTGGTGCCCGGGTCGGCAGCGGCCATCTGCGCGGTGGCCTCACCCATGCCGAAGCCGATCTCCAGCACGACCCGGTTGGCGTTCCCGAACAACTCGCCGAGATCCAGCACCCGCTGCCCGTCGATGTCCAGCCCCCACTTGGGCCACAACCGCTGCAACGCGTCCGCCTGCCCGGCGGTCACCCGACTCCGCCGCGGCTGAAAACTACGGATCCGCCGCTCGAAGTGCGACCCCGCGGGATCCGGCATGGGCCCGTCGGGAAACCGGGGTTCCCCCTTGGCCCGGGTGTGACGGAGGGATTCGCCGGGGGTGTGGGGGTGCGTGGGGGTGCCGTCCGCATCGGCGTGTGCGACCTGCTCCGCGGTCTCGGGGCGCTCGTCGGGGGCGGGCGCGGCGGGGCGGGGCGTCTCGGGGATGTTGGGTGACTCAGACACAGTGGGTCGATTTTACGGGTGTCGGGGTGGGAGTTGTACGGGGAGCGAGGGTCGGCACGGTGACCCCTCTGCGGGCAGGCGCAGCGACCCGGCTCAGTCCAGCACCGCCAGCGCCCGCCGTGCCACCTCCCGGCCGATCGGCAGGGACGCCGTGGCCGCCGGGGAGGGGGCGTTCAGTACATGGACCGTGCGTGGGCCCTCCTTGATCAGGAAGTCGTCCACCAGCGTGCCGTCCCGGAGCACCGCCTGCGCGCGCACCCCGGCCGCCGAGGGCACCAGGTCGTCCGGCGTCACGGCCGGCAACAGCCTGCGGACCGCCGTCGTGAACGCCCCCTTCGACACCGACCTGTGCAGCTCACCCGTCCCGTAGCGCCAGTGCTGCCGGGCCATCCGCCACGCGCCCGGCCAGGCCAGCGTGCCCGCCGTCTCCCGGGGCCGTACGACGCCCCAGCCGTACCCCTCCCGGGCCAGCGCCGGAACCGCGTTCGGGCCGACGTGCACGCCTCCGTCGATCCCCCGGGTGAGATGCACGCCGAGGAACGGGAACGCCGGATCCGGTACGGGATACACCAGCCCCCGCACCAGCTCGGGCCGCGCCAGCGCGTAGTACTCGCCGCGGAACGGCACGATCCGCATCTCCGGGTCGTCCCCGGTCAACCGGGCCACCTCGTCGCAGTGCAGCCCGGCACAGTTCACCAGCACGCGCGCGCGGATGACGTCCCCGCGGGCGGTGCGGACGGCGACCCCCCGCTCCGGGCGCCGGTCCACCTGGACGACCCGAGAGCCGTACCGGATCTCCGCGCCGGACGCGTGCGCCAGCTGCCGGGCGACGCCGACGAAGTCGCACACCCCGGTCGTCCCGACGTGTATGGCGGCCAGGCCGCGCACCTCGGGCTCGTACTCCGCGATCTGCGCGGCGCCCAGCTCCCGTACCGGAATCCCGTTCTCCCGGCCGCGCTGCACGAGCGCGTGCAGGCGGGGCAGCTCGTCCCGCCGGGTCGCGACGATCAGCTTCCCGGTGACGGCGTGCGCGATGCCGTACTCGGCGCAGAACTTCACCATCTCGGCGGCCCCGCGCACCGCGTACCGCGCCTTCAGCGAGCCCGGCCGGTAGTAGATCCCGCTGTGGATGACCCCACTGTTCCGCCCGGTCTGATGCCGGGCGGGCCCCGGCTCCTTCTCCAGCACGGTCACCCGCGTGCCGGGCGCCGCCCGCGTGATCGCATACGCCGCCGACAGCCCGACGATGCCCCCACCGACCACGAGCACGTCAGAGTCGTAAACGCTCCGGGACACCACCGGCACCACCTCCCACCACCGATAGTGCACTGCGCCACTGACAGCCACTTCAAACGCAGGGGAGTGCATGTCCCTCAGGGGCGCGGGGCTGTGTCGATGTGCGGCTCCGCCGCGTGGGCGCGACAAGCCACGACGTACCCGCACTCGCGACACGACATCAGCCACGCAGACGACTGGGCGCCCCTACGCCGGAGCCATCAGCAACGGCCGAGCCCTCTCCCGCAGCTCGACAACCCGCGGCTCATCCCCATACGGCTCCAACCGATGCAGAAGATCCTTCACGTACTCCGTCGTCCGAGCCGAAGAGATCCGCCCGGCAACCTCCACCGCCCGCACCCCCTGCTCGCACGCCGCGTCAAGGTTCCCCGACTCCAGCTCCGCGACCGCCGAGACGACCAACCGCAGCCCGTGCGACCGCACGAACTCCTCCGTCGGTTTCGACAGGGCCTGTTCAGTGAACCGCCGCACCTGACGAGGAGCCTTCAGATCGCGATAGCACTCCGCCGCGTCCGCCGCGAACCGGTCGTAGGAGTAGAACCCCAGCCAGGACGGATCGTTGTCGCCCTCCCGGGACCGCTCCAGCCACCCCTCCGCAGCCTTCAGCGCCGCCCCGGCCGCGACCGCGTCACCCGCGCGCGCGTGGGCACGGGCCTCGACCAGCCGGAAGAAGCTCATCGTGCGGGCCGTGGCAAGACCTCTGTTGCGCTCCAGCGCGGCCTGCGCGAGATCGACGCCCTCGTCGCCGAAGCCCCGGTAGGTCGCCTGCAACGACATCGACGCCAGCACATACCCGCCGAGCGGCACGTCCGCCGCCGCGCGGGCGAGCCGCAGCGCCTGGATGTAGTACCGCTGCGCCGCCTCCTGTTGACCCGTGTCGAAGGCCATCCAGCCCGCGAGCCTGGTCAGTTCGGCGGAGGCGCCGAACAGCGCCCGGCCGACCTCGTCGGAGTACGAGCCGAGCAGCAGCGGTGCCGCCTCCACCCGTAAACACTCGGGCACCATCGATGAACGCCAGTCGCCGCCCCCGTACTTGGAGTCCCAGCGCCTGGCGTCCTCGGCGGCCTCCCGCAGTTTCAGCACGTCGCTGTGGCCGACTTTGAGCGGTGCGCCGGAGCCCTCGCCGGGGTTCACCTCTCGGGCGACCGAACTGTCGGCCGGGGTTATCAGCCACCGTGAGGCGGGCGTTGCGTATGCGCTGACTGCGAACGATCCGGCGAGCGACTGCCAGATGCCACCGGTGCCTGCGCGCCGGCCCGCGAGGTCGAGACGGTAGAGCTCCGTCGCCGACCGCACCGCCTGTCCGACGTCCCGGGGGAAGGCGAGGCCCACCTCCGGTGCGGGATCCGCGTCCGCCAGGCCGATCTCGTGGAGCGGCACCGGGCGGCCGAGCTTCTGGCCGATCGCGGCAGCGATGAGGTGCGGCGCGGCACCCTGCGGCACCATCCCCTTCGACACCCAGCGCGCGACCGACGTCTTGTCGTAGCGAAGAGTCAACCCGCGTTGAGCGCCAAGATCGTTGACGCGACGCGCGAGTCCTGCGTTGCTGATTCCCGCGAGGGCGAGAACGGCGCCGAGTTTTTCGTTCGGCCCGCGTTGCTCCCTGGACATGCGCCACCCCTCGACACAGACGGCTGCCGCGCTGGCATAACCACGCGGCATTCGTAAACCCAGCGTAGTTCGCCGCATCCCAAGCGTTAAGGGGCATTGTTCCGGATGGCGGGATTGTGGTCCGTACTGAAGTGCGGGTCCGATACGGGCTGTTGTGCCGTGCTCCCATTGTGTGGCCGTGCGCCCGTCCGTGCGCTCTTCTCCGGCCATCGGGGGAGCGGTTCCATGGACCGTGCGTGGGTCGGCCCGCTGTACTGGATCCAGTGGGCTGGGGGACACCGCCGCCTCCATCCCCGCGGGCGGCGGAGAAGTCCGGGAGGCGATCTCCGCCTCCCGGGCTGCGCGCCTGTGCAGCGGTGCGCAGGGCATGTACGGAGCGTGTGCACGCCTGTCTCCGTATCGCCGATTTGGCCGAAAACCGACCCCCTTATCACGGGCTAATCAGCGCTCCTACCATGGCAGTTGAGGGCGCGAAGGGTGTTTTCGGGGCGCGCTCCGGGGGCGCATTCGAGTCGTAGACACCGTGCCCAATAGGGGAGTTGACCTACCCCCGAGGGTGGGCGCGGGGGCGCGTTTCGGGGAGCGCAAGCGGCGCCACCACCCCTCCGAGGTGCGTCCTTCATGGCAGCATGGGGAACCAGTTCGTACGGTGCACTGGTTGTCCACAGGCTGTGGAGGCGTCGATGCGGTGGTTGGTGGGATGGAGCAGTACCGCCGCTGGGACCGCCACGATCGGTTCCGCGGGGGCCACGGGGCTCGACGGCGAGACCGTCCACCCGGTGGGCTCCCAACTCCTTTGGGGTGACCCCGATCCGCTGTGGGCGGTCGGCGACTGGCGCCCCGACGAGGTGCGGGTCGTGCGGGCCGACGCCCAGAACCGGATCGCGGTCCTCGGCACCTGCGGGGCCACCGACGAGGAGCTGCGGGTCGGGCTGTTCGCCGCGCGCGGAGGCGCACTTCGCCATCTGACGGCCTGGCCGGGCAGCTACACGGCCATCGTCCAGGTGGGCCGCCGGGTCACCGTCTGCGGCGATCTGGCGGGCATGCGGCCGGTGTTCTACACCCCCTGGGCGGGCGGCACGGCGTACGCCACGGCCGCGCTGCCGCTGGCCGACCTCATCGAGGCGAACCTCGACTTCGGTCATCTGGCGGCCCTGTTGGCGGCTCCTGACGTCCCGGCGGCCGTGCACGACTCCACCCCGTACGACGGCGTACGGCGCATTCCACCGGGGCACACGCTGATCCTGCGCGCCGGCGCACGCGAGATCGCCGGCTACGAGCAGGTCGCCTCCCTCGCGGTGGCGGCGCCCTCGGCGGACCCGGACAGCGCGGTCGACGCGGTGCGCGACGCACTGGTCGAGGCGGTACGCGCGCGACTGTCGGCGCCTCGGCATGTCCCCGGGGCCGACATAGACCCAGGTCCTGTCCCCGGCATGGGACCCGCGGAACGGCGTGCCGCGCGCGGGATGCCGGTCGCGGGCATCGGCGCCGACCTCTCCGGCGGCCCCGCCTCGGGCACCCTGGCGCTGCTCGCGGCCGGCCTGCCGGGCATGCCGGGCACGGTCCTGGGCCACGGCACGGGCGCGGGGGAGCGGCTGCTGGCGGTCACCTTCAACGACCTGGCGGTGGGCGGCCGCGAGTCGGAACTGGAACGGGCGGGCACGCTGGCAGCCAACCCGCGCCTGCACCACGTGGTCGTGACGGGCGGCGAGGAGACGCTCCCCTATGCGGACCTCGACGGCCCCTTGACCGACGAGCCAGGCCCATCCCTCATCTCGGCCGCCCGCCACCGCGCCCGCCTCGCCGCCGGCAGCGCGGACCACTTCACGGGCTACGGCGCCCGGCAGGTCCTGGACGCGCACCCGGCCCGCCTGGCCGACCTCCTGATGGACCGCAAACGCCGCCACCTGGTGCGCCCCGTGGCCGCGCTCGCCAAGGCGGACGGCTCGGTGATGGTCCCCGCGCGCGTGTACGGCGCGGCTCGCCGACTGGCCCGCACGCCCTACCTCGAAGGCCTGGAGCTGCTCGGCGAGCGCCTGATGCAGCGCCGCTTCGAGGAGCCGGGCGGTGCCGTCGGGGCGTCCCTGTCCGCGCTCACCTGGGCCAGACCGGGCCCCGCGGCCCGCTGGCTGACCGGTGAGGCGCTAGCTGAAGTATCGGTTCGCCTCCAGACCTCCACGAACCGCTCGGGCATCGGCCCGGGCCAACGCCCCGGCGACCATCGCGCGCGTGCGGCCCTGTTCCGCCACGCGGCAGACCTACGAGTCCTGGAACAAGCAGCCGAGATCCGCTCCCAACGCCTCCACGCCCCCTTCCTCGACAACCAGGTGGTCCGCGCCTGCCGCGCCCTCCCGGAGGCCCTCCGAGTCCAACCAGGCGCCCGAGCGGCCATCCTCCGCACGGTCCTGGAGGGCGCGGGCGTAACCGACCTCCCCCCAGGCTGGGGCGCCCCCACCCACGCCCCCACAGCGGCCGCGGCCCGCAAGGGCCTACGAGTAGCCGCAGACTCGTTGATGTCCCTCTTCGGCACGCCCCTCCTGGCGGAGGCGGGCCTGGTCGAAGCACGGGTGGTCCGCAAGGCCCTACGCGCAGCGGCGGAGGGCGAACCCCTCCCCCTCGACGGCCTGGCCGACCTGGTCTCCCTAGAACTCTGGCTCCGCCGCCTACTCTCCCGCCGAGGCACATGCTGGACAGGAACCCCGGCGCGCCAGAGGGCGGTACCGGCGGGCATCACACCGAGGCGGGGGGCGCTGGCTTCGGGGGGTGGGGCGGGGGTGGCGTAAGGGTGTTTCGGAGGCGGGGCAATTGCGCGCGCACTTCTTGGCACCGGTCGCTGTCTCCGTCTTCGAGCTCGCCCGCCGTCAGAGGGCAAGGCCCAGCCGTCCCGATCCCCCACCGGGGGCTGCACCTCTTGGCTGCCGGTCCGCACGTTTGGCTTTGAGCCCGTCCGGCGTCTGAGGCCAAGGCTCTGCCATCCCGATCCCCCACCCACCCCCACTGAGCTGCGCCTTTTGCGGTCTGCGCCTCTTGAACTCCGGTCCGTATCTTTCAGCCCGTCCGGCGTTTGAGGACGAGGCCCCTTCAGGGCCGATCCGGGTCCGGGGCGGAGCCCCGGTGGGGTCGAAGGGGCGAAGCCCCTGGGATGGGACGGGTAGGGGCGGCGGGGGCGAAAACACCACCGCTCACAAACACCGTGCTCCACCCCCCACCCCCAGCGACAATGACCCGGTGCGGTACAGAATCCTGGGCATAACCCAGGCCGAGGACACCCAGGGCACCCCCCTACCCATCCCCGGCCCCCGCCTCCGCACCCTCCTCACCGCCCTAGCCCTCCACCCCGGCCGCCTCACCACCCCCGACACCCTCATCGAAGAGATCTGGTCGGAAACCCCACCCCACGACGCCCCCGCCGCCCTACAGGCCCTGATCGCCCGCCTCCGTCGAACCCTCGGCAAGGACGCCATCACCTCACCCCCCGGCGGCTACCGCCTCACGGCCACCCCGGACGACGTAGACCTGTTCGTCTTCGAACGCCTCGTACACGAAGCCACCACCGCCCTGTCGAACGACGACGCGACCACCGCCGCCCACACCCTCGACACGGCCCTCGCCCTGTGGCGCGGCCCCGCCCTCGCCGACCTCCCCGACCGCACGGCCGCGACCCGCGCGAACGCCCTGCACCTGGAGGCGACCCGAGCCCACACCGAGGCGTCCCTGCGCCTGGGCCGAGCCCAGGAACTCGTACCCCGCCTCAGAGAACTGACCACGACCCACCCGTACGACGAACCACTGCACGCGCTGCTCATCCGCGCCCTGCGCGACACGGGCCGCACGGCAGACGCCCTGGCCGCGTACGAGACGGCCCGCCACACCCTCGCGGAGGGCCTGGGCGCAGACCCGGGCCCCCAACTCCGCGCCCTCCACACCGAGTTGCTGACCACACCACCTCCGCCACGCCCCACCACCCCCACACAGCTCACCCACCCGTCCAGCCCCACTCACCCCACCGACCCCACTCACCCCACCGAATCCGGGAACCCCACCCACCCCGAGGCCCCTGCCCACCCCGAGCCCGCCCCCACCAGAACCGGCAACCTCCGTCCCCGACTTACCTCTTTCGTGGGCCGGGAACCTGAGCTGGACGCCATCCGTTCCGAATTGCACAGGGCCCGACTGGTCACGCTCACCGGACCGGGCGGCTCTGGAAAGACCCGCTTGGCCGAGGAAGCCGCCGCAGGCACCCCCCAGGCCTGGCTGGTCGAACTGGCACCCCTCGACCAGCCGGAGGCGGTGCCGGGCGCGGTGGTCAACGCCCTCGGTCTGCGCGAGACCGTACTGAAGACCACCGAGCTGACGGCCCCGCAGGACGACCCGATCGCCCTGCTGATAGAGCACTGCGCCCACCGCAGCCAGCTCCTGATCCTTGACAACTGCGAACATGTCATAGAGGCGGCCGCCACCCTCGCCGAGACCCTCCTCACCCACTGCCCCGGCCTCACGGTCCTCGCCACCAGCCGTGAACCCCTGGGCGTCCCCGGCGAGTCCGTGCGCCCGGTCGAACCCCTCGTCCCCGACCAGGCGCACCGCCTCTTCACGGAGCGCGCCACCGCCGTCCGCCCCGACGCGGCCGGCCTGCTCCGCGACGAGGTCAACAGCGCGGCGGTGGACGAGATCTGCCGCCGGCTCGACGGCCTGCCGCTCGCCATCGAGCTGGCCGCCGCCCGGCTGCGCCTGCTCACCCCCCGCCAGATCGCCGACCGCCTGGACGACCGCTTCCGCCTCCTCACCTCCGGGAGCCGCACGGTCCTGCCCCGCCAGCAGACCCTGCGCGCGGTCGTCGACTGGTCCTGGGACCTGCTCGACGAGCGGGAGCGGACGGTGCTGCGCGAGGTGTCCGTCTTCGCCGGCGGCTGGGACCTCGCGGCGGCCGAGGCCGTGTGCACGGGCCCCGCGGCCGACCTGATCGGCTCGCTGGTCGACAAGTCCCTGATCGTGGCGTCCCCGTACGAGCGGGACGGCGGCGACGGCATGCGGTACCGCATGCTGGAGACCATCCACGAGTACGCCGTCGAGCGCGCCGCCGAGGTCCCCGGACTGCGCGCCGCGGCCGAGCGCCGGCACCGCGCATGGGTGCGCGCGCTCGTGGAGGAGGCCGAGCCGCAGTTGCGCTCCGCCGGTCAACTCCCGTGGATCGCCCGCCTGGAGACGGAGCTGGACAACATCCGCGCGGCCCTGCACGGCGCCCTGGCCGAGGAGGCCGAGGCCGAGGCGGGCGCCCTCGCCATGGCCACGGGCTGGTTCTGGTGGCTGCGCAACTACCGCACGGAGGCCATGACCTGGACCGACCGCATCCTGCGCCTGGGCGTGGCACTGGACGCCGCCGAGCCGAGCCACTCCCACCCCGCGGCCGGCTCCACCGGTCCCGTCGACCCCATCAATCCCACCACCGATCCCAGCGACCCCACCGATCCCGTCGCCGCCTTCCTCGCCACGCCCGACGGGGAGACGCACCACCCCCTGCACTCCCTGCGGATGAACCTCCGGATGCTGCATCTGTTCCTCAGGATCGACGCCGAGCCGCTGGACGAACTCCTCGACGACCGCATGCGGGAGTACGTCGACCGGGTGCGCGGCCACTTCGCACGGGGCGGTCCGGACGCGGCCCGGGTGCCGGGGCTCGTGTGGCCGATGACCACCTTCTCCAGGGACGGCTCGGTGGGCATACGGGCCGCCCTGGACAGCACGGTCGCCAACTGCCGTGCTCACGGCGACGACTGGTCGATCGGCGTCAGCCTGATGTTCCGCACCCACATGATCGTCGACTCCTCCGGCGGCATGGCGGGCATCGACGACGACCTCGCGGAACTACGGGTGCTCAGCCGCCGGGTCGGCGACCGCTGGATGCGCGCCCAGGTGTGCAGCGCGGCCGGCGAGGCGGCGATGGTCCGCAGCCGGCCGGAGGAGGCCAAGGAGGAGTACGCGGAGGCCCTGCGGCTGGCCTACGAGGTGGAGGCGTACGCCGAGACCCCGTTCCTCCTCGCCCGGCTCGCCGAGGTCGCCTACCGCACGGGCGACCGCGCGGCCGCGCTGACGTCCCTGGACGAGGCGACCGCCGCCGCCGACCGCTACGGCGTCGCGGAGGCCCGGGCGTTCGTCAGGCTGATGGAGGCCCGCATCGCCCTGGACGACGGGGACACCGCCCGCGCCCGCGAACTGGTGGACGCGGTCCGGGCGGAGGTGGGCCAGGACGTGGCGCCGCCGCAGTTCATGGTGATGGTGCTGTCGGTCGAGGCGATGGTGGCGGTCGCCGAGTCCGGTCCGGAGCACGGCCTGCCCCGGTTCGTGGACACCATCCGGCAGGCGGTCGCGAAGCAGTGCGCCGACGCGGTCGTGGCGACCCTCGTGGACATGACGGCCGCCCTGCTGACCGACCTCGACGACCTCCCGCGCGCGGCCCGGCTGCTCGCCGCCGCCGAGCGCTGGCGCGGCGGCTTCCCACGCTCCCGTCCGGAGGGCGAGCGCGCCGAGTGGGCCGAGGAGGCCGCCCGCGCGGGACTGGGCCCGGAGCGGTACGCGGCGGAACGCGCGCGTGGCGCCACCCTCACCCAGGAAGAGGTCCTGGGCGAACTGGCCGAATTCGAGGAGCTGGAGTCCCACCAGCATCTGTTGGGGCACTAGGAAGCCGGGCCCTAGTGCCCCTTGTTGCCCTCGGCCGCCCTTGTCGCCCTCGGCCGTCCCTGTTGCCCTCAGTCGCCCTAGCCGCAGGTGAACTTCGACTCGGCCCAGTCCGCGAGCGCCAGGGAGTCGAAGTCGCTGAGCGGTTCGACGACCAGCCGTACGGTCTTGTGGCCGGAGAGGTTCACATGGACGGGCACCGGACGGTCCCCGCCCTGGACCGTCCCGGACCGCCACAGCCGGACGCCGTCGGCGTAGACCGAGAAGTGCACCCGGCCGATCCCCAGGGTCATGTCGTCGACGCCGACCAGTGCGTCGTAGGAGTTGCAGCTGCGGTTGAGGTCGATGGTGACGGAGGACCGGCCGTGCACGGTCACCCCGTGCGCGTACCGCTGGTCGGCGATCCACACCCCGTACCGCTGCCAGACCCAACTGCTCTCGCCGAGCCGCATCTCGGGCCCGGTGCCGTCTCCGGAGACGTTGTAGGACAGCTCGCTCCACTGGTAGACGGTCGGCGCGGGCGGGGGAGGCGGCGGTGTCGGGGTGGGTGTGGGGGTCGGCGTCGGCCTCGGGGTCGGCGTCGGCGTGGGAGTGGGCTTCGGGGTCGGCGTAGGGCTGGCCTTCGGCCGGGGTGTCGGCGTCGGCTTCGGGGTCGGCTTGGGGGCGGGTGCCGCCGCGAACACCGGGGGTTTCGGCTCGGGTTCCTTCGTCGAGGGCGCGGGCGTCGGCGCCTCCGGCTTGACCACCGGCGCGGACACGGGCGGCTTGGCGTCGGGCTTCTTGGGCGGGACCTCGCTGCCGGCCAGCGCGAGCGCCACCGCCGCTGCGGCCACCGCGACCACGCCGGCCGCGATGCCGGCCTTCACGGGCGCGCCGAGTCCCTCGGAGGCAGCGGCGCCACCGGCACCCGCCCCGCCGGACGAACTGCCGCCCGCCGCCACGGCCGCACCCGTGGCACCCGCCGCGCCGGCCCCCGCGCCACCGGCGATGAGCGCGACCACCTTGGCGTACCCGGCGGCACCGAACCAGCCGATGACCGCGACCGGCACAACACCCGGGATACCGCTGGCGACTTCCTTGATCTGGCCCGCGGCGAGGCGGCACTTGGCGCACTCCTCCAGGTGCTTGCGCAGGCCCCGTTCGGCACGGGTGCGCAGTCCGCCGCGGGCGTAGGCGCCGAGCCGGTCGGCGTAGCGGGCGCACTCCTCGTCGCCGACGAGCGCGGCGCTGACGTGGGCCTGGAGGTAGGCCTGCTTGAGGCCCTCGCGGGCGCGACTGGCGAGCACGCGCGTGCCGTTGGCGTCGAGCCCGAAGAGCGTGGCGACCTCGCTGGGCGACTCGTCCTCGACCTCGGTGTGCCACAGCACGGCCTGCCAGCGCTCGGGCAGCGACCGGAAGGCCTGCATGGCCATGGACTGCTCGGCCTCGTGCATCGCGCGCACATCGGCGCCCAGGTCCAGAGTGTCGTCGTCGGACACCTCGGAGCCGCGGGCGGCCTGGGCGGCGAACACCGCGAAGTCGTCGACCAGTTGCTCGCGCCGGGCCGACTTGGTCCAGTTCGCGGCCACACGGCGGACGGTGGTGAGCAGATAGGCGCGTACGGCGTGCTCGGGCCCCGAGCCGCCGCGCACCGCCTGCAGCATGCGGGCGAAGACCTCGGCGGTGAGGTCGTCCGCGGTGTGGGCGTCACGGCAGCAGGTACGGGCGTACCGGCGGACGGCGTCCGCGTGGCGCCGGTACAGCTCCTCGTAGGCCGTGTCGTCGCCCGCGCGCATGCGCTCGATCAGGTCGGCGTCGGCCGGTGGCAGATCCCTCGGCGGTGGCAGGACGCTGCCGTCCTCGCGCCGGTCGCGCTGCGCGGGCACGCTGCCCTCGACGGGCTCACCGCCCTGCGCCGGGATGGCGGCCTCGACGGGCTCGCCGCCGCGCCCCGCCCCGGCGGCCCGGCCACCCTGACTCGGTACCTGCGGGGAACCGCCGGCCTCCGGGTCACCGTCACCCAGTGACTCGTCCCGCCCGTCAACGCTCATCGCGGAAAGCCCCCGCCGCCTGACCTACAGTCGCGAACACCGGGTCAGAGTGCCATATTGGCTTTTGTTCAGGACCCCCTTGGAGGGGACCTTCCACTCGTCCGTGGGGACTTGTCGCGCCGCAGTGCTAGCGGTCACCCGTCCGGGGAAGGCTCAAATGGCGCTTCCGGGGCGGGAGTTGCGCCATCTGTCCGGAATGTCGAGCGTGTTGTGGGCTCGCCCGGGGGGCGCGGGCCGCGCACAGCCCACGCTCCTCCGTCACCTTTTCGAGTAACTCGGGCCATGACAGCGGCTGAAGAGGCACCGGCATGACTGCGTCCGGAGTCGGAGCGGAGCCCATGCCAACGGCCGGCGCCGCACTGCCACGACAACGGCCGGAGCCGCAATGTCACGCCGGCGGCTACAGCAGCAGCCGCACCGGTCGCGACCGCGGCCAGTCGCACAGGCCGCGATCGCGATCCGTCACAGCGGTCGGGACCGCAGCCCCTCCAGCAGGATGTCCAGCAACCGCGCCGACGCGGCGGCCTGCTGAGCCGCGTCCGGCAGCGAGGGCGCGGCCGTCGCGATCACCAGCAGGACGTCCGACACCGAGACGTCGGGCCGCAGTTCACCCGCCGCACGCGCCCGGTCCACGAGCTGGCCCACGACCTCCAGCAGCGCGGCCGCGCCCGTGTCGTCGTCCGCCGAGACCGCCGGTACCCCCTCGGGCACCAGCCGCAACTCCCCGGCGCCCGGCTGGGACCGCTGCTGCGGCACGCGCGTCTCGTCGTGCACGCCGTCGCTCTGCTCGTCCGCGACGCCGACCCTGAGCACCTGCGGCGGCAGCAGCCGCCCGGCACCCGAGGCCACCGACGTCCGCAGGAAGCGCGAGAGCGCCGACCACGGCTCGTCCTCCTGGCCGAGCGCCGTCCGGGCCTGGTCGGTCAGCCGGGAGGTCTCCTCCTCGGCTATCCGCCGCACCAGGACGTCCTTGCTCGGGAACCGCCGGTAGACGGTCCCCACACCCACCCGCGCCCGTCGCGCCACGTCCTCCATCGGCGCGCCGTATCCCAGCTCGCCGAAGACCTCGCGCGCCGCGCGCAGTACGTGCTCAAGATTGCGCTGTGCGTCCACGCGGAGGGGCGCCGTGCGCGTACCGTCCCCGCGTCCGTTCGCCGCCGCCGCGCTGACCACACCTGCCGGTGCGAGCGTGGACGCGGACGACCAATGAGTGTCCTGAATATGCATGAATGTTCCCCCGGTAATGACGTCTCCCCCCGGAGACTCTCCCCGCCATCGGCAGCCGGGGCTCGGGAACAAGCGCGACCACGGGCCCGCCCGTCGCGGACTCGATGAGCGCATCCCCCTACACCCCGTCGACACACGAACATAGTTGAGCGGGGGTCAATTCAGAAGGGGCAGGTTCCGCACGGAGCGCCCCCCGATCGGAGTACGGGCCGCATACGTCCCGATTACACCCCCCAAGGTCACCCGGCGCACACCTGCTGACCTGCAATCCTTCCGCGCACTCCGGCAATTCGGCCAAGTCCGGAGGTCCCCGACCCGCGGTCACACAAATTGTCGAGGCTGTGGACAAACTCAAGCGCTGGGTGCGTCATGGGATGGTGAAGGAACGTGCGCGCATTCTCGTTGTCGGCGGCGGCTACGTCGGGATGTACACGGCTCTGCGCCTGCAGCGGAAGTTGAAACAAGAACTCAAGCGGGGCGAAGTCGAGATCACGGTCGTCACCCCCGACCCGTACATGACCTATCAGCCGTTCCTTCCCGAAGCGGCGGCCGGTTCCATTTCCCCCCGCCATGTCGTCGTCCCGCTGCGCCGGGTCCTGGACCGCTGTCATGTGGTCATCGGTGAGGCGGAGATGATCGACCACGCCAAGCGCACCGCGGCGGTCATGACCCTCGCCACGGACGAGGAGGGCGCGGGCCCCGAGCGACTGGAGTACGACGAACTCGTCCTCGCGCCCGGCTCGATCTCGCGCACCCTGCCCATCCCCGGTCTCGCCGAGCACGGCATCGGCTTCAAGACCGTCGAGGAGGCCATCGGCCTGCGCAACCACGTCATCGAGCAGATGGACATCGCCTCCTCCACCAGAGACCCCGCCATCCGCGACGCGGCCCTGACCTTCGTCTTCGTCGGCGGCGGCTACGCGGGCGTGGAGGCGCTCGGCGAGTTGGAGGACATGGCCCGCTACGCCGCCCGCTACTACCACAACGTCGAGCCCGACGACATGAAGTGGATCCTCGTCGAGGCCTCGGACCGCATCCTGCCCGAGGTCGGCGAGGAGATGGGCCGCTACACGGTCACCGAACTGCGCCGCCGCAACATCGACGTACGCCTGCACACCCGCCTGGAGTCCTGCGTCGACCGTGTCGCCGTCCTCGACGACGGCGCCCGCTTCCCCACCCGGACGGTCGTATGGACGGCCGGCGTGAAACCCCACCCGATGCTCGCCGGCACCGACCTCCCGCGCAACGAACACGGTCGGCTGAAATGCACCCCCCAGTTGACGATCGAGGGCACCACGCACGCGTGGGCCGCGGGAGACGCCGCCGCCGTCCCCGACGTCACCGCCGAGAAACCCGGCACCGAGACCGCGCCCAACGCCCAACACGCGGTCCGCCAGGCCAAGGTCCTAGGCGACAACATCGCGCACTCCCTGCGCGGCGAGGACCTGGAGACGTACGCGCACAAGTACGTCGGCTCGGTCGCGTCGCTCGGCCTGCACAAAGGGGTCGCCCAGGTCTACGGGCGCAAGCTGAAGGGCTACCCTGCCTGGTTCATGCACCGCGTCTACCACCTCAGCAGGGTGCCCACCTTCAACCGGAAGGCCCGCGTTCTGGCGGAATGGACGCTCTCGGGTCTCTTCAAGCGGGAGATCGTGTCGCTCGGTTCGCTCGAACATCCCCGAGCGGAGTTCGAACTCGCGGCCGGTGGAAAGCCTCCTACCGACCCGAAGGGGTCGTCCTGACCGGAGTGAGGAACTCCGTACACCGCGCAGGCGTCTGACGGATGTCGCCCTCGTAGGCCACACTGCCAGACTGGTCCCACCCCTCGGACGAGCAGAAGCTCGCCCCTCGAACCCGCGAGGCTCTCCCCACAGTGCTGCATCCCCGGGGCGCCGACCCCCAGACCCCCGGCCGGGTCCGGAGTCGGCCGAAGACGACGACACGAGGCAAGGATTCGTG
Source organism: Streptomyces sp. NPDC001002 (assembly GCF_053599215.1). Classification (NCBI taxonomy): domain Bacteria; kingdom Bacillati; phylum Actinomycetota; class Actinomycetes; order Kitasatosporales; family Streptomycetaceae; genus Streptomyces; species Streptomyces sp. NPDC001002. The sequence goes on from NZ_JBSFLV010000051.1 coordinate 59,902, forward strand.
AATTTCACGCGCTGGAGCGCCCGGCTCCCCGGAACGCAGCGCCGCGCCGCAGCGCGGACCGACCACGCGGTCACCGCGGACCGGCGGACGGAGGGCGCGGGCTCGGTCCCCGCCGCCCGCGCCGAACAACTCACCGACGAGCCCCCGCCCGTACCGGCCGTCGACGACCTCCCCGTCCGCGAGGTCCTCGACCGCGTCCCGGCCCTCGTCGCCCTCGTCCACGGCCCCGACCACCGCCTGGCGTACGTCAACGACGCCTATGTGACGGCCTTCGGCGTACGCCCCCTGGGCGAACCGACCCGCGACGCGCTCCCCGAACTCGACGAACTGGGCCTGCTCCCGCTCCTCGACCAGGTCCTGCGCAGCGGCAAGCCCCGCACCCTCAAGTCCCGCAAGGCCCCGGACGGCCGCTCCTACACCTTCACCTGCACCCCGGTCGCCGAGGGCGACGACGGCGGAGTGCTCGTCTTCGCCACCGACGTCACCGACCACGCCGAGGCCGCCGAACGCCTGCGCGCGAGCGAACGCAGCCAGCGCGAGACCGCCGTCACCCTCCAGCGCTCCCTCCTCCCGCAGGAGCTCGAAGAACCCGACGACCTGCGCATCGCCGCCACCTACCAGCCCGGCGGCACCGAAGCGGCGGTCGGCGGCGACTGGTATGACGTCATCACCCTCGGCGGCGGCCGCACCGCCCTGGTCATCGGCGACGTCATGGGCAGAGGCGTCAGAGCGGCGGCCGTCATGGGCCAACTCCGCACGGCGGTCCGCGCGTACGCCCGCCTCGACCTCCCCCCGCACGAGGTACTCCAGCTCCTGGACGGCCTCGCCATCGAGATCGACGCCAACCAGATCGCGACCTGCGTGTACGCCATCCACGACCCGAACGAGGGCCGCCTGGTGTACGCCTCCGCCGGCCACCTCCCGATCCTGGTCCGCGACGAGAGCGGGGTCGTGCTGCGAGCCGACGAACCGACCGGCCCGCCCCTGGGCACCGGCGGCTGGATGCACTCCTCGGGCTCGATCCCGCTCGGCCCCGGCTCCACCGCCGTCCTCTACACGGACGGCCTGGTCGAACGCCGAAACGAGGACCTGGACGAGGGCATCGCGGCCCTCCAGCGCGCCCTGGCCGGCGCCACCGGCACCCCGCAGGTCGTCTGCGACCGCCTGGTCCGCTCGGCCGGCGTCACCGCCGACCACGACGACGACGTCGCCGTCCTCGTCCTCCAGCACCCGGCCCGTACCGGCCCCGACAGCGACCTCTTCCGCAACGCGGCCCTGGAGCTCCTCGGCGGCGTCGAAGCGGCCCCACGCGCGCGTGCGTTCGCCTCCGGCGTCCTGACCAGCTGGCGCTTCCCCACCGAACTGCACGACCTGGGCGTCCTGGCCGCCAGCGAACTCGTCGCCAACTCCCTCCAGCACGGCATCCCACCCATGCGCCTGCGCCTGCGCCGCACCGACCGCCGCCTGATCATCGAGGTCACCGACGGCGACGACCACCTCCCCCGCCGTCGCCGCGCCGAACCGGGCGACGAATCCGGCCGAGGCATCGCCATCGTCGCCACCATCGCCACGAACTGGGGCTCCCGCCGCACCCCGGGGGGCGGCAAAGCGGTCTGGTGCGAGTTCGTACTCCCACGCCCGACCTGACACCGCACACAAAAGCGGCCGCCACCCCTAAGGGCGACGGCCGCTTTCCCATCCCGATCGATCTCACGCCTCGGCGACAACCGGCTCCGCAGCCGCCCCACCCCGAGCAACCACCCGACTCCGCGCCACCGCCCAAGGCCGATCCTGTACGGCGGTCAGCTGCCGCCCGAGCCGCAGCGCGAGGAACGTGATTCCCAGCGAGAACAACAGGAACGCCACGATGTACGGCGCGTGCAGCGAGGCCCCCATCGGCCCGCCCACCGCGGGCCCGACGGCCAGCGCGAGCTGCTTCACCAGGGCGAAGGCGGAGTTGTACTGCCCGGCCATCCCCTCCGGCGCCAGATCGGCCACCAGCGGAGCGACGGTCGGCGACAGCATCGCCTCACCCAGCCCGAACAGCGCGTACGTCGACACGAAGGCCGCCGTCGCCATCTCCTTGCTGCCGTGCCCGAGCCCGGCGTACCCGGCCACGACCCACGCCAGGGCCCAGATCAGCCCCACGACCGCGATGACCCGCGACCGCCGGCGCCGCTCGACGAACCTCAGCACGGCGAACTGCGCGACGACGATCATCAGCGTGTTGGCGGCCAGCGCCGAGCCCAGCGCGGACGTGGAGATCCCGGCGGCTTCGACGCCGTACGCACTGAGCCCCGACTCGAACTGCCCGTAGCAGGCGAAGAACAGCACGAAGCCCAGTACGGACAGCTGCACCATGGCCCGATTGCCGAGCAGCTGCTTCCAGCTGCCCTTGGCCGACCCGGCAGGCGCGGCCCCGATGTGCGGGGAGTGCGGTGTCCGCACGGTCGCCATCACGACCGCCAGCAGCAGGAACATCGCCGCCTCGATCGCGAACAACAGCGTGAAGGAGGACGCGCGCGTGGTGTCGACGAGATGACCACCGATGAGCCCGCCGACGCCGAGCCCGAGGTTCTGGAGGAAGAACTGCATCGCGAAGGCACGCGAGCGCGTGTCCGATGTCGAGCAGTCCACGATCATCGTCGCCAGCGCCGGCTGCATCACGGCCTGCCCGGCCCCGAGCGCCGCCGCCGACAGCAACACGGTCGTCGCACTGCTCGCGAGCCCCAGGCTTAGCGCTCCCAGAGCGGCGGTGACCAGGGCGGCGATCAGAACCGGCAGGGGCCCGCGCCGGACGATGGCCCGCCCGGCGAACGGCAGTACGACCAACGCGGCCACGGCGAAGACGGCGAGGACGAGCCCCGCCGTCATGGCTCCCAGACCCCGGACCTGCGCCACATAGACGTACAGGTACGGGACCGTGAAGCCGAGCCCGAACGCGCTGAGTGCGTTTCCCACGTGGATCCGGCGCATCGCTGCGCCCATCGCCCTGGTCACGTTCACCTCAATCAAGTAGTTGAGACTCCTAGTAGTTAGGAGTGAAGACTTCGAAAGTAAAGTTCGAAGCTAAATAGTACACAGCGAAGGACTTCAAAGCAAAGAGGGTGCATGCCATACTGCGGCCATGGCCGAGACCCCTGGCGTCAACGAGCCGACGCTCGACGAGCAGATCGCCGCGTACCAGCGCGAGTTCCGGGACCTCGACCCCCAGGTCGAGCAGATCGTCTCGGCCCTGTCCCGGCTGAACCGCCGGATGAACGTCGCTTACGGCCGCCAGACCGCCGCCCTCGGCATCAGCAGCTCGGACTGGGAGGTCCTCAAGGCCCTGGTCCTCGCCGGCGCTCCCTATCGCTTGGGCCCCAGCGACCTCGCCAAGCGCCTCGGCCTGACGCCGGCCGCGATGACCCACCGCATCGACCGCATGGTCGGCGAGGGTCTGGTCACCCGGGAGCGCGACGAGTCCAACCGCGTCCGCGTGATCGTCGAGCTCACGGTGGAGGGCCGCGAGAAGTGGCTGGAGGCGATGCGCATGGCCACGGTCTTCGAGGAGGACCTGCTCCAGGACCTCTCCCCGGAGGACCGCACGGCCCTCGGCGACGTCCTCACCCGCCTGCTGCGCAGGGTGGAGCACGCCCAGCCGGACGCGGGCGGACGCCTCAGCGACCTGGACTGAGCCGGGCATAAAAGATCTTGACAGGGGTGGGTTGACAGCCCCTCTCCGGATGCGTAAAGTTCTTCGGGTTGCCACGGGGCCGTAACGGTTCTGCGGCAGCACCTCCGCCGCGTCAGCGGCAACCCAAACCTTCAGCACGATCTCCCAACCGGGTCGATTTCGGCGTGCCCGAATTCAATTCGATTTGGGGCTCGGTGGCCCGATTGGGAATCACCGAGAGGATCCGCTAAGGTTTGAGACGTCGGAACGGCCCAACAGCCGGAAAGACAACCCCATCTGACGGGGAATCGGACACCGAAAGGGTCTGATAGAGTCGGAAACGCAAGACCGAAGGGAAGCGCCCGGAGGAAAGCCCGAGAGGGTGAGTACAAAGGAAGCGGCCGTTCCTTGAGAACTCAACAGCGTGCCAAAAGTCAACGCCAGATATGTTGATACCCCGTCTCCGACCACTCTG
>NZ_JBSFLV010000052.1:0-63831 GCF_053599215.1 Streptomyces sp. NPDC001002
GCTCGGACCGTCGGGGGGGGGACGACGGTCCGAGCAGCCGCCGGCATGCGGCCGTGGGTCAGGCGTCGCCGCCGCGCAGTTCCGCCAGCGTGGCCGCGGTCAGCGGGCGCGGTGTGACGTCCGGGTCGACCAGGACCACCGTGCAACTCGCGCTGTGGATCAGGGCGGTGGTGAGGCTGCCGTCGCCGAACTGTGCCGCCGGACCGCGCGGCGACCGTCCGATGGCCACGGCACGGGCGCCGTCGTCGGCGGCGTGCTGGGCCAGTGCCCGGCCGGCCGCGGCGTGGTCGCCGACGCTGACCAGGATCTGTCCGGTGGCCGTGACGCCCTGGGCGGCGAGACGGTCGAGGTGGGCGATGACGGCGGCGCGGCCTTGCTCGTGGGTCTCGGTGTCGACGGCCTGTTCCTCGACCACCGCGGTCTGTTGGACGTGGACGACCTCCAGCGGGCTGCTCGTGTCACGGGCGAGCCTGGCCGCGGCGTCGACGATCGCGGCGGCCCTCCCGTCGGAGCCGACTGCGACGATGACGCGCGGGACATCGCTGGAGGCCTGGGCGCCGACAGGTGTGAGCGACGGCTCGACGACCTCGCCCTCACCCGTGTGCGTCTCGGCCGCGCTCAACAGCCGATGGCCGCTGGCGAGGACCGGAATGGCGAGCAGGAAGGTGCCGGCACCGACGTAGAACGGCACGCTCAGGTCGGTGGCGTCGGCCAACTTGCCTGCCACGTACGGCGCGAGGCCGCCGCCGATGAAGCGCAGGAAGCCGTAGGCGGAGGAGGCGACGGGGCGCTCGACGGGCGAGACGAGCATGACGGCCTGCGTGGTCAGGGTGTTGTTGACGCCGATGAAGGCGCCGCTGACGATGACGGCAACAATCACCACTGTCGGCGTGGCGACGCCGGCCGCGATGACCGCCATCACGATGCTCAGGCCGACCAGATTCGCGTACAGCACCGGGGCCGTGCCGAAGCGGGCCTGCAGGCGCGGGGCGAAGAACACACTGAAGGCGGCGACCAGCAGGCCCCAGCCGGTGAAGACCAGACCGAGCTGATGGGCACTCAACTCCATGGGATACGGGGCGTATCCGAGCATGGTGAAGAAGCCCCAGTTGTAGAGCAGGGCCATGATGCCCATGGTCAGCAGGCCGCGGTGCCGCAGGGCCTTCAGTGGGGCCAGGGCCGAGGTGGGCTGCTTCGGTTTGGGCAGGGAGGGGACGAAGGCGAGGGTCGCGACCAGCGCGATCGCCATGAGGACGGCCACGCCGAAGAAGGGTCCCCGCCAGCTGATGGCGCCCAACTCGCCGCCCAGCAACGGGCCTACCGCGATGCCTAGGCCGAGCGCGGTCTCGTAGAGGATGATCGCGCCGCCGAAACCGCCGCTCGCCGAGGCGACGATGACGGCGAGGGAGGTCGCGATGAAGAGCGCGTTGCCCAGCCCCCAGCCGGCCCGGAAGCCGACGATGCCGTCGATGGAACCGCTGGTGCCGGCGAGTGCGGCGAAGACGACGATGACGGCCAGGCCTATGACCAGGGTGAGCTTGGCGCCGATCCGACTGGAGACCCAGCCCACGAGCAGCATCGCGACCGCCGTCACGATCAGGTAGCTGCTGAACAGCAGCGAGACCTGGCTCGGTGTGGCGTGCAGACTGTCGGCCAGGGCGGGCAGGATCGGATCCACCAGGCCGATGCCCATGAACGAGATCACGCAGGCGAACGCGACGGCCCAGACGGCCTTCGGCTGCCGGAAGGGGCTGGCAGCCTTTCCATGCGGTGCACTCATGTGCGGTTCTCTCCAGCGTCTCGAAGCGATGGGCTTTCCTGGATGGCGCGGGCCAGCGCGGGCAGGGCGATCTGTACCGCCTGCCGTTCCTCCTCGGTCAGTTCGTCGATGAGTGCTTCGAGCGCGTTCGCGCGTTCGGCGCGCCGCCGCAGGAACATCTCCTCGCCGGCGTCGGTGATCTCCACCAGCACGCCGCGGCCGTCGCTCGCGTCGGCGACGCGGCGGACAAGACCGGCGCGCTCCAGTCGGGTCACGAGCTGCGTCATGTTCGGCTGGGTCGCGCGTTCGGCGCGGGCCAGATCGGTGAGCCGGTGCGGGCCCTCGCGAGCGAGTCGGCCGAGCGTCGCGGAGGCCGACGTGCTCAGGCCGCCCGCGGTGGCACTGTGCCGGACGTACCGGACCATCTCCTCCAGGGCGACGATCAGGCCTTCGGCCGGTGCGGCAACTTCCATAACCCGCTTATGCATAACCACATTATGCATCTAGGTGTAGAGGGAATCAATATCTGCGTCGGGCCTGTGCGCCGCGGATGCCTACATGCCGAGGATGCCTACATGTCGAAGACCACGTCGGTTCCGGGCCGCGCGCAGCAGATGAGGACCTGGCCGTCGTCGGGGAGTTCCAACGGGGTCGGCGCGTAGGTGACCTCGCCGGACAGCAGCGGCGTGACGCAGGTGTGGCAGACGCCGGTACGGCAGCTCCAGCGGGCCGGGACGTCGCAGGCGTCGGCGAGTTCGAGCACGTTGCGCCCGTCCTCGGGGAACGGGACGGCGAGGCCGCTGCGCGCGAAGGTCACCAGCGGGCCGGTGCCGGGTGGTCCCGGGGGCTGGTGCGGAGGCCTCGCGGCCTGCGCGACGATGCCGGGGTCGATGGACGGCAGCGCGCCGAAGAGTTCGGTGTGGATGCGGGCCGCGTCAAGGCCCGCCTCGGTCAGGGCGTGCCGCATGTCCGTCATGAAGGCGGCGGGTCCACAGACGTAGGCGGTCGCGTCGGCCGGCACGGACAGCGCGATCAACTCGTCCTTCGTGAGGCGCCCGGGGTGGGCGTACCCCTTGCCCGGGTCGGTATCGGCGCGTCCCTCGACACCGTTGCGGGACTCGACCGCGCTGTAGAACACGTGCTCATGAGCGTTCGGCAGTCCGGTGAGCAGCGCATGCGCCTCCGCGGCCAGGGGGTGCTCCCCCGGACTGCGGGCACCGTGGAGCCACCAGATCTCCCGGTCACGGTCTCTCGCGGCGAGTTCGTGCAGCATCGCGAGCACCGGTGTGAGGCCGATGCCGGCGGAGACCAGGAGCACCGGGTCGGTGTCCTCGGCGAGCACGAACTCGCCTCGGGGCGCGGCGACTTCGAGGGTCGCGCCCGCCCGCAGCCGGGTCGTGAGGTAGCCGCTCGCCGTGCCGTGCGGTTCGTGTTTCACGCTGATCCGGTAGCGGCCGGAATCGAGGGTGGAGGACAGCGAGTAGTTGCGGACCGGGGCGGGATCCGCCGCATCGGGGAGACGCAGGGTGAGGTACTGGCCGGCATCGGCGGTGGGGAGCGCGGAGCCGTCGGAGGCGGCCAGGAGGATCGAGGAGACCGTCGCGCTCTCGGGGATCACATCGGCCACGAGCAGCGGCCGGAATCCGGACCAGGCGGGACCCGTGGCCGGGGCCGTTCCTGTCGCCGTGCCTGTCGCCGTTCCCATCGCCGCGCCGATCGCCGTGTCCGAAGCCTTCGCGAGCAGTTCGCGGAACGAGCCCTGCCAGCCGGGGCTCAGGGCGGGGATGTCCAGGGCGAGCCGCAGCTTCTCGGGGTCCCGGCCCGGGAGGTAGAGCAGCGCGTCGGTGTCCGCCACGCTCAGCGCGCCCGGCCCGGTCCTGGTCCGGACGATCTCGTCACCGGCCTCGATGATCCCCTCCCGCACGACCCGCATGTAGAAGCCGGGGCGGTGATGGCCGACCAGCAGGGCGGGCAGTTCGGGCTCGCCGAGACGCAGGCCGACCCGGTAACAGGTGACCCGTGGTTGGGTGACCTCGAACTCGGCCTCGCCGATGCGGTAGCGGTCGCCGATGCAGACCTCGTCGTCCGGCATGCCGTCGACAGTTAGGTTCTCGCCGAAGTTGCCGTATTCGAGGTCGTCGCGTCCGAAGTGGCGCTGCCAGTGCTCGTAGGACTGGATCTGGTAGACCAGCACGGCCCGTTGCTCGCCGCCGTGCCCCGCGGTGTCGCCCTGGCCGTCGCCGTCGATGTTGAGGCGGCGGACCATGGCCGGGCCGTGCACCGGGTGCTTCCACACGCCGGTGTGGACGGTCCGGCCCTGCCAGGCCACGTCTTTCGGCATACCGACGTTCACCGACAACAGCGACGGCATCGCGCACTCCTTCCTGCGGTGACGGCGGGTCCGGCAGTGCCTTTCGGCGCCGCCATTAGGGGCTGCCTGTCAGGGCTTTCCCTCAGGCATTGCCACTCACGGCTTCCGGACCGCGGTCGTCTCGTCGAGGTCGAGGTTGCGGTCGACGCCGTGCGAGACGACGTTCTGGCCGGGTTCCAACCGTAGTCGGACACCGTCGAGCCGCACCTCGACCTCGTCCGGTTCGAAGGACACCATCCCGGAGACGCGCCGCACCTCGGTCCACGCGTCCTCGTACGACCAGGCCGCACGCCGGGCGCCGCCGATGTCGTAATAGCTCGCCAGTCCCTTGTACGGGCAGAACGTCTGCCCCTCGACCCGCGTCAGCGCGGACTCGTCCACGTCGGCGCGCGGGACGTACCAGCGGGGCGCGAAGCCGGACTCGTACAGGACCAGCGGGACTGTGGTGTCGGCGACGACCCGGTCGCCGCTGCGGACGACGAGGTGGCGGCTGGTGCGGCGGATGTCGACGCGGTGGTAGCTGTCGGCGGCGTGGCCGACGATCCGTTCGTCCTCCTCGTAGAAGGAGTCCATCGCGCGCCAGGCGAAGGCGACCCGGCCTTCCAACTCCCCAGCATGAGAGGGCAGTTCGGTGTGCTGCCAAGCCGCGCGCGGTGTGCTCCGCGTACCGGCGTGGACGGTGTACCAGGAAGTCGGTCCGAGGTCGCGGTGGCGGGTGGTGCGCTCGGCCGGTTGCAGGGCATCCGCGCTGATGTCGGCGAGCGGGAAGTACGCCACCGGGTAGCGGCCGGGTTCGTGGAGCAGGACGACGTCCTCGCTGTCGGCGATCCATGTGTCGCCGAACCGGACCCGCATGCGGCGGCGCAGCGGTTCCGCGAACAGCATTCTTTCGGGCAGCGGGTCGGGGACCAGGAACCGGCCGACCGCGCCGGGGGCGAGTGGTCCTTGCTGCCAGGAGAGGCCCATCGTTTCGTTCCCTTCTGCTCGGCCCGGGCGGGTCAGGTGAGCGGTTCGCCGCCGTCGATGCGCAGCGTGGTGCCGGTCAGGAAGGTGCTGGTCATGGCGTAGAGGACGGCACCCGCGATGTCGTCGACGGTGCCGATGCGACGGGCCGGGTTGCGGGCGGCGATGTCGGCGAAGTAGTCCGCCTTGCCCGCTTCGCCGAGGGCGTCCCAGGCGCCGGTGTCGATGACGCCCGGGGAGATGGCGTTGACGCGGATCGGCGCCAGTTCGAGGGCGAGGGAGCGGGCCAGGACGTCGGCGGCTCCGTTGGTGATGGCCACGGCCAGCGTGCCGACCGCGATCTTCGCCGCGGCGACGCCGGAGAAGAGGGTGAAGGACCCGGACTCACGGATGCGCGGAGCGAGGTGCTTGGCCAGCATCAGCGGGCCGATCACCTTGGTGTCGAAGGAGCGCCTGACCGCGTCCCGGTCCAGGTCGGCGAGCCGGCCACGGGCGCGTGCCGAGGCCGTGGACACCACGTGGTCGATCGTCCCGAGCCGTTCGCCGAGGGCGGCGATGGAGGTCTCGTCGGTGAGGTCGACGGTCTCGGTGTCGATGTCGGGTTCGCCGGCGTAGGCCTTGTCGAGCGCCTGTTGGTCGCGACCGGCGGCGATGACGTGGGCTCCGGCGTCCCGGGCGGCGATCACCACGGCGCGGGCGATGCCGCCGCCTCGCCCGATGACGAGCACGGTCTCACCCTGCAGCGGCCCGGTCATGACAGGGCCCTGTTCAGGAAGCCACGGATGAGGTCGGCGGCCTGGTCGAGGTGGCTCTCCAGCAGGAAGTGGCCGCCGTCGAGGAGGTGGATCTCGGCGTGGGGCGCGTCGTCGGCGAAGGCGAGCGCGCCGGCGGGGGCGAAGATCTCGTCGTTGCGGCCCCACACGGCCAGCACCGGGACCTCGCTCTCGCGCAGATAGGCGTGGAGCTTCGGGTAGAGCGGGAGGTTGTTCGCGTAGTCGGCGAACAGCTTCAGCTGCACCAGGTCGTTCCCGGGCCGGGACACCGACGCGAGGTCGTGCTGCCAGGTGTCGGGGCTGACCAGACTCTCGTCGGCCACGCCGTGCAGGTACTGCCAGCGAATGGCCTCCAGGGTCAGCGCCCCGCGCACTCCCGGCTCCGTCTGCGGGCTCTGCTCCTGCCAGTACGCCCGCACCGGCTTCCAGAACTCCTCCGCGAACCCGGCCTCGTAACCGTTTCCGTTCTGGCTGATGATCGCCGTGACCGCGGCCGGGTCCGCCAGCGCGAGCCGCCAGCCCACCGGGGCGCCGTAGTCCTGTACGTAGATCGCGTAGCGGCTGATCCCGAGCTGGCCCAGCAGGCCCGAGGTGAGGTCCGCCAGGGCGTCGAAGGTGTAGTCGAAGTCGTCCACGGACGGCGCGTCGGACAGGCCGAAGCCGAGGTGGTCCGGGGCGATGACGTGATAGCGGTCGGCCAGCAGCGGGATCAGGTCCCGGAACATGAACGAGCTGGTGGGGAAGCCGTGCAGCAGCACCACGACCGGCGCGTCCTGCGGCCCCGCCTCCCGGTAGAAGAGCCGCTGCCCTTGGACGGTCGCGTAACGGTGATGGATGGTCGCCATGACTTCTAACTCCTGACGTCGCCATGAGTGGTTACGCAAGGAGCCAATCACCCAGCGTATAACCTGTCAAGAGAATCTAGCCGGTTACATAGCCGATTACCTGGCCTGCTGCACGGCCGGTTGCGCAGCCTTCAGTCGCCGGCGACGACGATCGAGGTGTCCTGGGTGAGTTGGTGGACCGGGGCCGGGGTTTGGCAGCGCGCCCACAGGGTGGGTTCGGCGATCGCGGGGCTGGTCGGGAGCGTGACCCTGGCTTCGAAGGATCCGTCGGCGCGTGCGTCGACCGAGGTCAGCGTGTGTGTCCCGGCGGCCGTGGCCGTCGTCCGCGGGGTGCTCTGCGTCTTCCTCTCCTCCATCGAGAGGCTCAGCTTCGCCCCGCGGTCCCAGCGGATTCCGACGGACACGGCCTTGCCCGGGGCGCAGCCGGTGCCGCGGAGCGTGAGCGTGCCGCCGCGCACGATCTGGGTCGGCGTGGTGGTCAGCGACCGGGTGACCGAGGGGCGGGGGGTGCCGGGCGTTGTGGATTCGGGCCCGCCGGTCCCGGACAACGTGGAGCCGATCAGCGGGAGGACGGCCACCACCGTGGCGGCCACGGCGAGGGCGGCGGCCGTGGCGGTCACGGTCTCGCGGACGGTACGGCGACGTCGGGCCCGGCGTCGCAGGTCCGCGACCGGCGGCTGCCGAGCGGCACGGGTGCCCTCCTCGACGAGCCGGCGAAGACTGCGCTCAGGTTCGGCCATGGCGGGACAACGCTCCTTCCGGATCCGCGGCGAGGCGGCGGGCCAGGTTCGCGCGGGCTCGGGCGAGCCGGCCGCGCACGGTGCTCACCGGCAGGCCCAACTGCTCGGCGACCTGTTCGATCGGCAGGTCCAGTACGTCGTGCAGCAACAGCACCGGCCGCTGGTTCACCGGCACCCGGTGCAGCATCTCGGCGACACCAGCCGTCTCCGGTGTGAGGTCGGGCTGCGGGCGCTGAGCACCCAGGCGCAGCAGGGCCGCGGCGCGTCGGCGCAGCCGCCGGATCTCGCTCACCGCGAGATTGATCGCCACCCGGCGCACCCATAATTCCGGCACGTCGTACGTCTGGATGGTGGCCCAGCGGTCCAACGCCCGCACGAACGCCTCCTGTACGACGTCCTCGGCCTGTTCGAGACTGCCGGTGACCGAGAACAGCTGACCGACCAGCCGTGCGTACGCCGACTGGTAGAACTCCTCGAAGTCCGTCACTGCGGCCTGCCGTTCTCGGACACCGTCGCTTTCACGCGTCACTCAGTTTTTGCCGACCGGGGCCGCCTGCGTGGTCTTCTCCGCGGGAGTCAGCTTCAGCCAGGCGAGCTGGTCCGCGGTGGCCCTGCCGTCCGCTTTCAACTGCCCGATCAACTTGTCGGCCCTGGCGATCTGGTCCGCGGTGGGGATGCCCGTCGTGACCTTGATCTCCCGCTGAATCCGGAGGAGTTGCTGGTTCTCCTCGGACGGCTGGGACTTGGTCCCGCCGGCGGGGGACACGTTCTTCTCCTCGGAAAGCTCGGACTTCTCCCCGGACAACTGGGCGTTCTCCTTGGACGGCTGGGAGTTCTCCTTCGACAGCTGGGAGTTGGCCTTCGTCTCGGCCCGCGGCTTGGTGTCGTGGTCGGACGAGGCCAGTGCCGTCGTGGCCAGCACGGCGCACAGCCCCGCGGCGGCCACGCCGACGGCGGTCAATCCCCAAGTGCGGTGCTGCGTAATCGATGTGCGGTGCTGCATGGTCGGCCCTTCGTTCGCCCTGGAGGAGTTCGACGGCTCGAACCACCGGGGCGAGCCCCGTCACCGTCGCACCACTCCCACGCCACAGGGACCCGCCCGGCGCACACCGCACCGACCTTCGTCACCCAACCGTGACCATCAACCGACGCTGGAACTCTCGGACTTGGGGCGGTACGGGCTCGCACTCGACGCAGCCCGGGCGGCGCGCAGGGCGTCGATCTTCTCCGCGCCGGTGGTCCCGGACTCGGCCGTGTACGTGACGACCCTGAGGTCGGTACCGGCGGGCATCAGGATGTCGAGGTCGACGTCGATGTCCCCGACCAGGGGGTGCTCGATGGTCTTGCGGTCGCCGACGTGCGCGCGGGCGGTGCCGTTGGACCACAGACGCGCGAAGCGGGGGTTGCAGCGCCGCAGGTGGTCGACGAAGGCGGCGAGGCGTCCGTCGTGCGGATGGGCGGCGGCCGTGACCCGCAGATCGGCGACGAGGTCCTCCTCCTCGGCCTCGTCCCCGGCCCAGGACCGAACCGGCCAGCCCGCGATGGGCACCCCCGCCGTTCCACCCCCTGCCCGGAACATCCCGGCGACGAGGTTGCCCTCCTCCCAGCCGTACGTACGGGGATCACCGACCGTGGCGGACCACATCCCGTTCCAGCCGACGAGGGTCCAGTCGGCTGCGTAGACGGCGGTGGGGTTGTCTCCCAGCCGACTCACCAACTGGTGTACCCGCGGGGGCACTTGCCGGGACACGCTCCCGGTGGCGGGCGGCGCGAGTCGGGCGCAGCGGAACAGGTGGTCGCGCTCGGCCGGGTCGAGGCGCAGCGCTCTGGCCAGGGCGGCGACCACCTGGTCGGAGGGGTGGCGGGCGCGGCCCTGTTCCAACCGCACCACGTAGTCGACCGACAGTCCGGCCAGCCGGGCCAGTTCCTCGCGACGGAGTCCGGGGATGCGCCGGTCCCCGTCGGTCGCCAGCCCGCAGTCGCCGGGTGACACCCGCTCACGCCAGCCTCGCAGTGCGCTGCCGAAGTGGTTCGTCGTTGCCATACGGATCATCGTGGTCCACACGCCGCGGACCACAGGCTGCTTCTACTGCCGCACAACGGACTCTTTACTCGCCGCCGCTTCCTCGCTGAACGCGTCGGTGGTCGCGGGGGCGTCCCAGTGCGCGCGGGTGAAGTCGGCGGCGGCCCGCAGTGCGTCGTCGGCTTCGTCGAGCATGGCGGCGAACGCCTGGAAGACATGCGGTACTTGGGGCCAGACCTGCAGTTCGACGTGGACGTCGTGCGCGGCGGCGCGTGCCGCCAGGCGTACGGCGTCGTCCAGCAGGATCTCGTGCGAGCCGACCTGGACGAGCAGGGGCGCGAGGCCGGTGAGATCGGCGAAGACGGGACTGGCGTACGGCGTGCGGGGATCCGTGTCCCGCAGATAGTCGCGGGCGCGGGTGCGCAGCCCTTCCGGGGTCAGCGAGGGATCGACGGCGGCTTTGCCGACCGCGCTGTCGCCGGACACGCTGAGGTCGGCCCACGGGGAGAAGACGGCGACCGACGAGGGTTGGGGCAGCCCCGCGTCCTTCGCTGCGACCAGCGTCGCGACGGCGAGACCACCACCCGCCGACTCACCGACGAAGGCGATGGCGGAGCTGGGCACACCGTCGTCGAGCAGGGCGCGGTAGACGGCCAGGGCATCATCGACGGCCGCCGGGAACGGGTGCTCGGGCGCCAGCCGGTAGTCCACGCACACGGCACGCGCCCCGCTGCGCCGAGCGACATCTCCGGCCAGGCCCACGGCATCGGCCGCCGAGCCGATGGCGTAAGCACCGCCGTGCAGATACAGCAGCACGTTCACCGAGTCGCTCCCCGCCGTCTCCACGGTGACGGTGACGACGGGTACACCGCCCAACTCCCCTGCCGTGCCGGTGACATCGGACGGCAACGGCACGCCGGTCATCATGTCGTGGAAGACGGCACGCGCTTCGCCGACGTCTCCCCCGAGGTCGAGCGGGGCGTGCCGCAGCAGGCCGTCGAGGGCTTCACGCTGTTGCCGGGACATGGCTGTGCCCTGCTTTCTTGTCGTGGGTTTGAGCTGGTCATTTGCAAGATCAGCCGAACCCAGGGGCTCCGGGTGTGGCTGCATGGCGGTCGCCGCCGACCGGTCCGCGACGGTCAGCGCGGCGGTCCGACGATGATCTGGCCGTACATATCGGCGGCTTCCGCCATGAGGTCGCGGGAGATCTCGAAGCCCTCGGGACGCGGGGTGGCCAGATCGCGACCGGCGTGGCGGAACATGCCCTCGATGCCACCCGGGGTGCAGATCATCAGCAGGTCGGCGGTGTCGGACGTGATCCGGTAACCGTGCGGGACGTTGCGGGGGAGGAAGACGATGCCGCCCTCGGAGAGTTCCATCTCCTCGTCATCGCACCACAACAACGCGCTGCCCTTGATCAGCATGAACACCTCGTCCTCACGGGTGTGTTGGTGATACGGCGGTGCCTCGCCCTTGCTGACGGAGAACCGTCCGACGGTCAACTGTCCGGCGGTGGCCGCGCTGTCCAGGAGGACGGCGAACTCGCCGCCGTCGAGCCATTCGAGCTTCTGCTGCTGCTCGGGCTGTGCGAGATAGGCCATGGTCATGACGGTGTCCGATCTGCGCCGTCGGCGGGCTCGGCGCCTTCGTCAGCGGGGAACGACGGTCTTGTCCGATCCTCCTTCGGCTCATCCGGCGGGGCCAGCGAACCGGGTGGGAACAGCAGTACCACTCCCCCGACACGGCTCCCGGGCATCAGGCGACCCGCTTGCGGGCAACCGGCGTACGGGGTGCACATCCGCCTGTGGCATCCTCTGCGCCATGGCTCACTCGACTGATCAACAACCGTCCGAGGACACGGAGATCCGGGCGGTAGCCGCGGAGCGACTCACGTTCTTCGGGGACGCGGTGGTCGCCATCGCGCTCACCCTGTTGGCACTGGAACTACCGGTGCCGGAGGGCACGACCAACTCCGAGTTGTGGGACTCGGCCACCAGTCACCGTGACGCCTACATGGCATTCGCGATCAGCTTCGTGGTCATCGCCGCGCACTGGCGCGCCCACCACCGGGTGTTTCGCTACGTCACGTCGTCGAACAGCCTGATGACGAGCCTCACCGTGTACTGGCTCCTCATGCTGGTGATCACCCCGTTCGCGACCGACGTGATCGGCGGCGAGGACGCGTTCCAGGCCCGGTTCATCTTCTACGCGATCGTGCAGTTCACGGCGTGCGTGCTGTTCGTCTTCATGGTCCGGGAGATCAACCGCGCCGCCCTCTACCGACCGTGCACCCCGCCCGACCTCCTCCCCCGGTCGATCCGCCGCATGAGCGTGGTGGCGGCAGGATTCCTGGTCTCCATCCCGGTCGCCCTCGCCACCGAGTGGGCGTACCTGTGCTGGATCCTCGTGCCGGGCATCCCCGCGGTGATCTTCGGCGCACGCCGGCGCGGCTCGGGCGGAGGGGCGTCGGCCGCGGACTAGGCCGGCGGGAAGTCGACGCTCATGACGCCGAGTTGAACAGCTTCCAGTGTCCCTCGGACACGACCTCGACCTCGCCGTCAGTCACCTTGATGGCGGTCTGCGCGTCGATGGCGTAGGCGGGGCCTTGTATCCCGGCGGCCCACCGTTCCGCCTCGGCCATGGTGTTCTCCGGACAGTCCGGGCTGTCCAGGTGCGGGAAGACGGAGAAGTCGACGACTCCCAGCGTGCTGTCGTCACCGGTGGGCGACTTCCAGCCGACGAAGGCCTCCCCGATGCGCGGGGTCAGCACCATGCTCCCGGCACTGAGTCCTACGTAGACCGTGTCGTCGAGCGACGGGAAGAGGTCGGCAAGTCCGGACTCCCGCATCCAGTGGCACAGGTACAGCGCGTCGCCGCCGTTCACGAGCAGGACGTCCGCCTCCCGGACCCAGGAGACCCAGCGTTCCTTGTCGATGCCGGGCAGTGCGGTGAGCTCCAGCACGCCCACCGACTTCCACCCCAGATCGGTCATGGGACTGGGCGACCGTCCGCTGACGAAACGCCATGGCCCGCCCGGATCACCGTACGGCCCCCCGTACCCCGCGGTGGGGATGCAGAGGGCGTGGGACTCGGCGATCGGCTTGCCCAGGAGGTCGACCAGCGCCGCCAGGATGCTCGCGTTCCTGACACCGGAGTCGGTGAGAAGTAGCTTCATCCCTCTAGCCAACACTCCCGCGATCGATGAACGCCATCAACGCCTCCGCCGTCGCGCCGGGTTGCTCCTCGGGAATGAAGTGTCCGGCATCCGGGATGACGACGCCTGTCACGTTCTCAGCCCAGGGGCTCAGGGACTTGGCCATGTCGGGGATCGAGCCGTGGGAGCTGGAGATTCCCAGGACCGGGATGGTCAAGTGCCCTCGTTCGGAAGCGAGAGCGTCCTGGTTCTTGCGCCCTGATTCCTCGGCCTCACGGAAGTAGGCGAGCGCCGCTCGGAGTCCTCCCTCGGCCGCGATGGAGGCGGCGTAGTAGTCGATTTCGGAGCTGTCGAATGTGTCCGACGACAGGGTCTTGGCCCTCAAGAACCAGCCCACGTAGTCGCGTTCGCGACCGGTGATCAGCGTCTCCGGCAGTTCGCGTACCAGGTGGAACGCCAAGTGCCAGGTCTTCCAGGCCAGTTCGGGGTCGGTCGGGATGGTCGTGGGGAGAGTGATCCCTGGGATGCCGGCGTCCAGCAGGGCGACGCCGTGCAGGCGGTCCTCGTACTTCACGGCGAGCGAGAAGGCGACGCAGGCCCCGATGTCGTGGGCCGCGAGCCAGTACTTCTCGACGTCGAGCGCGGTCAGCGCGGTCTGCACGCGCGACGCGAGGGTGTGCGTGTCGTAGCCCCCTGGGGGACGGTCGGAGTGGCCCTGCCCCGGGAGGTCGACCGCGATCACATGGAAGCGCTCGGCAAGGCGCGGCATCACCTTGTGCCAGGCCCACGAGGTCTGCGGGAAGCCGGCGAGCAGCGCAACCGTGGGCCCGCTCGGCCGACCGCCTTCCACTGCGTGCAGCCGGATCCCGTCCGCGTCGACCCAGCGGTGGGTGAAGCCCCCGAGGTCGCGCAGCGGCAGCCCGGGGACGTTGTCCCGGCCGGAGGGGTGGTTCGAGTCGATGCCGGCGTCCGTCATGCGTCGAGCGTAACCCATCTTGGACCATTCAGTTCAAGATAAGATGGGCAGGCCACGATGGGCTGGCTCACTCAAGAACCTCAAGAACGGGGCGCACGCGCAATGGCCGGGAAGAAGCAGTTCGACGTGGGCGTCGCCCTCGACGCGGCGATGGTCCAGTTCTGGCGGGCCGGATACGCCGACACCTCGCTCGACGACCTCTCCAGGGCAACGGGACTGAACCGGAGTTCCCTCTACTCCTCGTTCGGCGACAAGGACTCGCTCTATCTGCGCTGCCTGGACCGCTACGCCCTCCGGTACGGAGACCGGTACGAGCAGGCGCTCGCCTCCGGTCCGCCCGGGGAACCACTCCGGGCGATCCAGGCGTTCTTCGACGTCACCCTCCACCGCATCGCCGACCCCGACGTACCGGACGGATGCCTGGTCGCCCAGACCGCGATGGCGACACCCGTACTCAGCCCCGCCATCGCCGCGCGTGCGATCGAAGCCGTCGGGCTTCAACGCGCGCGGCTGCGCACCGCCTTGAGCACCGCGGTGTTGACCGAGAGCGAGGCCGAGGACCACGCCACCCACATCACGGCGGTCAACCAGTCGCTGGCCGTGATGAGCAGGGCCGGGGCGAGCAAGAAGCAGCTCAGCACGATCGTCGACATCAGCATGAGCGCATTGGCGCAGGTTCTGCGCGGCCGGGGCTAGAGCGACCCAGCGTCGGGATTCGGCCGGTCCCGCCGACCGCACGGAAGTGAGTCCGTGAACCTTTCCCTCCCCCGCACCGACTCTCCCGGTGAAACATGAGGCGAGACAGGGAGCCGCGGTGAGCGACGACGCGCACGAAAGGCTGCTGGTGGTGCGGTGCCAGCTCGGGGAGCGCGAGGCGTTCCACGAGCTGGTGCGCCTCTGGCACGACCCGCTGTGGCGCTATGTGAAGGGCATGGTGGGATCCCCGGACACCGCGGACGACCTCGCCCAGGAGGCATGGGTCGCGGTGATGCGCGGCCTGCCGCGACTACGGCAACCCGAGCGGTTCACCCCGTGGCTGTTCACCATCGCCCGCCGCACGGTCACCGACCACCTCCGACAGACCTACCGGACACCTCCGACCACCACCACCGAGGTGGAGACGGAAACCGAGGACGACGACCGCGACACCGCACTCCTCACCACGCTGGAGATCCAGGCAGGCCTCGGCGGACTGCCGCCGCTGGAGCGCGAAGTGCTGCTCCTGTTCCACCTGCAGGACCTGCCCCTGGCCGCCTGCGCGGAGGTGCTCGGCGTACCACCGGGCACGGTCAAGAGCCGACTGCACCGCGCCCGCCGCATGTTGCGGGACATCCTTGTGGAGAGGGGATACGAGGCATGAGCGAGCACCACGACGCGGAACGCCGCGATGTGCCGAAGGAACTGGAGCGCGCGCTGGCGGCGGAGGTCTCGCTGCGCGCCCGCATGCGGCACACGGCCATCGGCCTCGCGGGCGGGTGCGGCGCGGCCCTGATCGCGGTGCTCTGGGCGACCGAACCGCACCCGCTACCGGTGCGTACCCAAGTCGCCTTCGCCGCCCTGATCACCGTCGGTCTCGCCTGGGCCACCTTCGCCGGGTGGGTCCTCACCCGCCGCCGACCGCTGTACGCCCGGGACCGGGTACTCGGCGCCCGCCTCGCCCTCACCGTCACCGTCCTGACCGGCGTCGCCAGCACCACGCTGGCCGCGGTCCGCGGTACCCCGACCGAAGCACTGACCATCGCCCTGACCGGCACCGCCCTCGTCATCACCGCCGGACTGCTCCTGCTACGAGCGCACGCCCGTCGCCGCGAGTTGCTGCGCCTGCGCAACTCCCTCCAGACGAAAGTCATCTGAACCTACGTCACCTGACATCGACGTCTCGGTCCACCGACTCACCACCCAGCGCGGCGACCCACTCGGAGGGCCACGGCGCGCTCTCGCGAGTACCGCGCGGGACATGCACCGTGACGTATCGACCAGAGGCTGCCAGCCGTCGTGCCCGCTGCTCGAACTCCTCGCCCCAGACCTCGAATTGGAACGTCAACGACGACCTGCCGACGCGCTCGACCAGGATCGTCGTCGTCACCTCCTGCCCGAACCACAGCGGCGATGCGAAGTCGACCTCGTACCGCACGCGAGGCGCGGAGCCGAAGTAGCCGTCGACCCCGTACTCCCGCATCAACATCGCCTCGGCCGCCTCGACGAACCGCGTGACAGCCGTGTTGTGGTGGTGCCCCGCGGCATCGGTGTCCATCCATTCCACCCGGCCTCGGTGGACGGCACGGGCGAGGCTGCCGGTGCCGTCCACCTCCTCGTCAGACGGAGGCCGGTGCATGCGAGGGGGTCCAGCGCAGATGGATGTCCTGGACGGAGTCGTCGGCCCGCAGCAGCGACAGACGCGGGCGTACGGCGTCGGTGCGCGAGGTCGGCGGCTTGCGGCGGCCCGCCCCGAACTGCACCGGCCACTGGGCCGCCTCGCCCTGATAGTCCTGCTCGGCCGCCGCGTGGAGGGTCCAGTGCGGGTCGTAGAGGTGGGTCCGTCCCACGGCGCACAGGTCGGCGCGGCCCGCCAGCAGGATCGAGTTGACGTCGTCGTACGACGCGATCGCGCCGACGGCGATGACCGCGGTGCCGGTCGCGGCGGCGATCTCGTGCCGGATCCGGTCCGCGAACGGTGTCTGGTAGGAACGGCCGAACGCCGGCGTCTCGTCCTTGGTGACCTGGCCGGAGGAGACGTCGATACCGTTCGCCCCGTGCGCGATGAAGGCGCGGGCGATCTCGACGGCGTCGTGCTCGGTGTTGCCGTCCGGCACCCAGTCGGTGGCGGAGATGCGCACGATCATCGGACGCTCGGCGGGCCATGCCTCGCGGACGGCGTCGAAGACCTCCAGCGGGAACCGCAGCCTGTTCTCCAGGGCGCCGCCGTACTCGTCGGTGCGGTGGTTGGCGATCGGGGACAGGAACGAGGAGAGCAAGTAGCCGTGCGCACAGTGGAGTTCGAGGAGGTCGAAGCCTGCGTCGGCGCCTCGGCGGGCGGCCGCGACGAAGTCGGCGACTATGCCGTCCATGTCCTCGCGGGTGACCTCGCGAGGGACCGCGCAGCCGGGGCCGTACGCGACCGACGAGGGTCCGACCGTCTCCCAGTTGCCCTCCGGCAGCGGGTCGTCCATGCCCTCCCACATCAGCTTCGTCGAGCCCTTGCGGCCGGAGTGGCCGATCTGGAGGCCGATGCGGGCCGTGCTCCGCTCGTGGGCGAAGTCCACGATCCGCGCCCACGAGTCGCGCTGCTCGTCGTTCCACAGGCCCGTGCAGCCGGGCGTGATGCGGCCCTGGGGCGAGACGCAGACCATCTCCGTCATCACCAGTCCGGCACCGCCCATGGCTTTGGAGCCGAGGTGCACGAGGTGGAAGTCGCCGGGTACGCCGTCGACAGCGGAGTACATGTCCATGGGGGACACGACGACCCGGTTCTTCAACTCCAACCGGCCCAGTCTGAAGGGCTGGAACATCGCCGGTGAACTCCCGCCCAGACCTTGCGACTTGGCGAAGGCGGCGTCGACGCGGTCGGCGAACTCCTGGTCGCGGGTGCGCAGGTTGTCATAGGTGATGCGACGGGAACGGGTCAGCAGGTTGAAGCAGAACTGGGTCGGCTCCTGCCGGACGTACATGCCGATGTTCTCGAACCACTCCAACGACGCCTGCGCGGCCCGCTGCGTCGACTCGACGACCGGCCGCCGCTCGGTCTCGTAGGCGGTCAACGCCGTTTCCGCGTCGGGGTGTTCGTGCAGACAGGCGGCGAGTGCGAGCGCGTCCTCCATGGCCAGCTTGGTGCCCGAACCGATGGAGAAGTGCGCGGTGTGCGCGGCGTCGCCGATGAGGACCAGGCCGCCGTGGTGCCAGCGTTCGTTGCGTACGGTGGTGAAGTTCAGCCACTTGGAGTTGTTGGCGAACACCTGGTGGCCGGCGAGTTCCTCGGCGAACAGGCCCCGGATGCGCTCGACGGCCTGCTCGTCAGAGGTGCCGGGACCGAACTCGACCTCCTCGGTCGCGTCGAAGCCGGCGCGGCGCCAGACGTCCTCGTGCATCTCGACGATGAAGGTGGAGCCGGTGTCGGAGTAGGGGTAGCCGTGGACCTGCATGGTCCCCCACTCGGTCTCCTTGATGAAGAACTGGAACGCCTCGAAGACCCGGTCCGTGCCCAGCCACATGTACTTGCTGTGCCGCCGGTCCAGGGTGGGCCGGAAGACATCCGAATGCTCCTGCCGGATACGGGAGTTGACCCCGTCGGCTCCCACCACCAGGTCGTGCGAGGCGCGGAGTTCCTCGATGTCGGGGGCGAGCGTCGAGAAGCGCACGTCGACGCCGAGGTCGCGGCACCGCTCCTGGAGCAGGTGCAGGAGTTCCTTGCGGCTCATGGCCGCGAAGCCCTGACCGCCGATCGTGTGGCTCTCGCCGCGGTAGTGGATGTCGATGTCCGTCCACCGGGCGAACCGGCTGGCCATCGCCTCGGCGAACTCCGTGTCGGCGTTCTCGATGCCGCCGAGGGTCTCGTCGGAGAACACCACACCGAACCCGAAGGTGTCGTCAGGGGCGTTGCGCTCCCAGACGGTGACCTCGTGGGTCGCATCCAACTGCTTCATCAGAGCGGCGAAGTAGAGCCCACCGGGGCCTCCGCCGACGATCGCGATTTTCACGGGGCTACCTCTCCCTGCTCGACGGCGGGCGTGGCGGCCAGCTCGTCCTCGATGATCCTGCGGAGCGCGAAGTGCTGGAGTTTGCCGCTGACGTTGCGCGGCAGGGAGTCGCAGAACCGTACGTCGCGTGGGTACTTGTAGGGGGCGATGACCTGTTTGACGTGGTCCTGGATCTCCTTGGCCTTGGCCGCGTCGCCCCGGACGCCGTCCCGCAGGACGACGAAGGCGCACACCACCGAGCCGCGCTCCTTGTCGGGGCGGCCGACGACCGCGCACTCCGCCACGTCGGGGTGGGTGTCGACGGCGGCCTCGACCTCGGGTCCGCCGATGTTGTAGCCCGAGGAGATGATCATGTTGTCGCCGCGGGCGTGGTAGAAGAAGTAGCCGTCCTCGTCCCGGTGGAAGATGTCGCCGGTGGTGTTCCAGCCCGCGACCACGTAGTCCTTCTGGCGCTCGTCGTCGAGGTAGCGGCAGCCGACCGGCCCGATGACGCCCAGTCGGCCCGGCTCACCGGGCCCGAGTTCCTCGCCGTCGGGCCCGAGCACGGTGGCCCGGTATCCCGGCAGCGGCTTGCCCGTGGCTCCGGCGCGTATGTCGTCGCCGACTGCGGTGATGAAGATGTGCAGGAGTTCGGTGGCGCCGATGCCGTCGATGACCTCCAACCCTGCGCCGTCCCGCAGTTGCTCCCAGGTGGTGCGCGGGATGTGTTCGCCCGCCGACACCGCCACCCGCAGTCCGACTAGTTGGCGTGCCTGCCCCGCGCGCACGATCGCCCGGTACGCGGTGGGCGCCGTCGCGAGCACAGTGACGCCCAACCCCTCGACCAGATCGGCCAGTTGCGCGGGCGTGGCCGCCTCGGTCAGCAAGGCGCAGGCACCGGCCCGCAGCGGGAAGACGACGAGCATGCCGAGGCCGAAGGTGAACGCCAGCGGAGCCGTGCAGGCGACCGTGTCCTCCGGGGTCAGCCGCAGGGCGTGGCGACCGAAGGTGTTGTCGATGGACAGGATGTCGCGGTGGAAGTGCATGGTGATCTTCGGTACGCCGGTGCTGCCCGAGGTCGGTCCGAGGAGTGCCACGTCGTCGGCGGCGGTCTCCACGTTGGTGAACTCACCCGACTTGGCCGCGGCGCGGGCGACGAGATCGTCGGGGGTGCCACCGCCGTACTCGACGACGGTCAGCGTCGGCCACGCGGTGTCGCGGACGGTGTGCATGTCCTCGGCGAAACGGTGGTCGACCAGCGCGATCGAGGGCCGCGTCCGCTCGACGACCGGAGTCACCTCACGGGCGCGCAGAGCGGCCATGGTGGTCACGACGACCCCGCCTGCCTTGAGCACACCGAGCCAAGCCGCAATCGTCCAGGGCGTGTTCGGCGAGCGCAGCAGGACGCGTCCGCCCGGCACCAGTCCGAGGTCCTCGGTCAGTACCTGCGCCACCTGGTTGGCACGCGTGAGCAGTTCGCCGTACGTCCACTTCTCCCCCGCCGGCGTACGCAGGGCCGGCCGGTCGGGGCCGAACCTGGCGACGGGGATGTCGATGAGCTCGGTGGCGGCGTTGAGGCGGTCCGGGTAGTGCAGCTCCGGCGTCGTGAACTCGATGGTCGGCCACAGGTGTGCGGGCGGCAGGTGGTCGCGCGTGAAGCTGTCCACGTGCGCGGAGGGCGAGAGGGCGGCGGGAGAAGAAGGGGGAAGGGAAGAGGGAGAGGAAGGGCGAGACATCGGAAGGGTCCTTCCGGGAATCCGTCGGCGGGCCGACGGGGTCAGGCGGAACGGAGCATGCCCTCCTGGGCGACTGTGGCCAGGTGACGGTGATCGCGGGTGTAGAAGCGGCCCGTGCCCAGACCGCGGCCCGCGTCGGCGGCGGCGGCTTCCTGGACGTAGAGGAGCCAGCCGTCCACCGGTCCCGGGCGGTGGAACCACATGGCGTGGTCGAGACTGGCGGTGATCAGCCCCGGCATGGCCCAGGCCAGGCCGAGGACCCGCAGGACGGGTTCGAGGATCGTGTAGTCGCAGACGTAGGCGAGGGCGGCCAAGTCCCGCTGGGCGTCGGTCAGTCCGTCGACCGGACGCAGCGCGTCGAACGGCCGGAGCCAGACCGCCTGGTGCGGGACCTGCTTGCCCTCGACGGTGAGGTAGACGGGTCCGGGCACGTGCCGCATGTCGAAACCGCGACCGGCGGACCAGTAGGCCTTGGACTCGTCGGTCATCGTGCCGCCGTCGAGGTCCGCCAAGTAGTCGGCAGAGGTGGGGAGTTCATCGGGGTCGGGAACGTCCTCCGTGAACTCGGCCTCGAACGTACCGCCGGGCTCGCCCGCCGCGAAGTTGGCCAGGCAGACGTAGAGGAGCTTGCCGTTCTGGTAGCCGCGGACCTGCCGGGTGCTGTAGCCGCGGCCGTCGCGCAGCAACTCCACCTCGTAGCGCACGCTCGCGCCGATGTCGGCGGGGCGCAGGAAGTAACTGTGCATCGAGTGCAGTGACTTGCCGTCGGTCACCGACCGCATCGCCGCGGCGGCGGCCTGCGCGACGAGGTCGCCGCCGTACGCCTTCGGCCAGGGACAGGGCTGGGTGACGGCGGTGAACGCGAGGTCGAAGTGCTCGGGCTCGGTCGCGGTCAGTGCGACGGCGTCGGTGAAGACCTTGGAGGTCGGGGAGGTCTCGGCCGTCATCGGTTCAGCCAATCGCGGAGTTCGGAGTCGGCGACGTCGGGGAGGTTGACGACGATGTTCTCCGGCGTCCGGGTCGTCATCCACGTAAGGGGCTTGCTGCGCGAGAGGTTGCACTCGACGTGGGGCATGAAGGGCGGCACGAAGACCCAGTCGCCCTCCTCCATGTCGACGTAGTCCTCGAACTTCTCGCCGAAGTAGATGCGCGCCCGGCCCGACAGGACGTATCCGCCGGTCTCGGCCTCGCCGTGGTGGTGGGTGACCGAGCGGTAGCCCGGTTCGTTGCTGACCTTGCCGAACCACAGCTTGGTGGCCGGGGTGTGCTGGATGCTGACGCCCGAGACGCGGACGGCCCCGCCCGAGTCGGCGGTGCCCCCGTCCTCCAGCCCGCCGCGCGTCACGACAGGCGCGACGAGGCCGCTGGGCAGTCGGTACATCGAGTTGTCGCCTTCGAGGCGGTACTTGCTGAGGTCGGGCTCCATGGTGGTCGGCTCCGTTCGATGGCGAGGAGGGCGCCTGTGCCGCGGGACGAGCGAGCGGGTCGTACGAATGCGTCGTGCGAGCGAGTCGTGCGAGTGGGTCGAGACGATGACGCCGGTATCTCGTATTTTTCACTGTCGTCAATTAAAGTCAATACCAGACGCCGAGTGGACCCGCTTCCACCCCGACTCGACCTGGAGACCCAATGACGCCCGTCGCCGTGAACCCGGACTCCCTTCCCGCCCCCAGCGGCTACTCGCACGGGACCCTCGCGGGAAACACGCTCCACCTGGGCGGACAGACCGCGCTCGACGCGGAGATGAAGATCGTGCCGGGCGGGATCGTCGCCCAGTTCCGGCAGGCGTTCGGCAACGTGCTCACCACGCTCCGCGAGGCGGGCGGGGAGCCGAAAGACCTGGTCAGCATCACCATCTACCTGACGGACATCCCCGACTACCAGGCCCACGGCAAGGAGATCGGCAAGGTCTGGCGCGAGCTCGCCGGCGCCGTCTACCCGGCGATGGCGGGGATCGGCTGCACGGCTCTGTGGCAGCCCGAAGCCATGATCGAGATCGTCGGCGTCGCGGTCATCCCGGACGAGCGACTCGTGACGCCGGGCTCGTAGCCGGCACGGAAGCGGAGTACGGCTGCCCAGGCGGCCACTGAGTCACGTAACAACCACAGCACCCCCCGTACGCCCGAGAACCGAAAGGCCGACCGGCATGAAACTCGCGTCCCTCACCGTCGACGGCGTCCGCCGCACCGGCGTCGTACAGGAGGCCACGCAGGTCATCGCCCTGCTGCCCCCGTCGGTGGGCACGGTCGACGACATCGTCCGCGGCGGCCCGACCGCCCTCGACACGGCCAGGGCCGCCCTCGCCGACGCCGACCCGATCCCGCTCGCCGGTGCCCGCCTGGAGTCGCCGCTGCACCGCTTCAACCGCGACATCCTGTGCACCGGCTGGAACTACTGGGACCACTTCGAGGAGTCCAAGGGCAAGCGCGAGGGCCAGGACCCCGTCACCCGCCCCGAGCACCCGACCTTCTTCACCAAGGGCCCGGACACCGTCATCGGGCCCACCGACGACATCTCCTACGATCCCGATCTGTCCGCCAAGTGGGACTACGAGGCCGAGATCGCCCTCGTCATCGGCGTCGACGGCAGGTCGATCCCCGAGGAGAAGGCGTTGGAGCACGTCTTCGGCTACCTCGTCGCCAACGACGTGTCCCAGCGCGACCTCCAGCGCGCGCACGGCGGCCAGTGGCTCAAGGGCAAGAGCATCGACGCCACGATGCCGCTCGGCCCCTGGCTCACCACCGCCGACGAGATCGCCGACCCGGCGGATCTGCGGGTGCAGTGCGAGGTCAACGGACGCCTGCTGCAGCACGCCTCCAGCAGTGACATGGCGTTCTCTTTCGCCCGCATCATCGCGGAGTTGAGCCGCGGCATGACCCTGCGCGCGGGAGACGTGATCCTCACCGGCACCCCGAGCGGCATCGGCAGCGCGCGCGATCCGCAGATCTTCCTGGGCGCCGGCGACCTGGTCGTCACCCGGGTCAGCGGCCTCGGCGAGCTGCGCAACACGGTGGCCCGTACCCGCCTGACGTGACCGTCCCGAGCACGGAGGGAGGAACGTCGTTCGGCAACTGAGGGATAAACTGCCCGCCGAACGACGATCCGGCCGCCGTTGCATGCCCGCCGGGAGCACAGAGGAGCGTGTCGCCATGACGGCGGAACAGCAGTCCGCCGGCGGACGTGACACTCGTCTGGGCCCGCTCATCACCACGATCTTCGGCCTGTACGCCCGGGGCGAGCACAACTGGCTCTCCGTGGCGTCGGTCGTGAAACTCATGGCGGACCTCGGATTCGACGGTCCCGCCGTACGTTCGGCGGTCTCCCGCCTGAAGCGCCGCGAGGTGCTGCGCAGTCAGCCTCACGAGGGAGCCGCCGGCTACTCCCTCGCCGACTCGACGCTGGCGGCGCTCGCCGAGGGAGACGTCCGGATCTTCGAGCGCGCCCGGGCGACCGCCGAGGACGGCTGGCTCGTGGTCGTCTTCTCCGTCCCCGAGTCCGAGCGCGAGAAGCGCCACGACCTCCGCACCAGCCTGACCCGACTGGGCCTCGGCACCGCCGCACCGGGGGTCTGGGTCGCACCGGGCAACCTCGCGGTGGAGACCCGGCGGACCCTGGAGCGCCGGGGCCTGACCGAGTACGTCGACATCTTCACCGGCGACCACTTCGCGTTCGGGGATCTGCGGTCGAAGGTCCGCACCTGGTGGGACCTGGACGAACTCACCGAGCTCTACGCCGACTTCCTACGGCGTTACGACCCGGTCCGTGAAGGGGTCCCGGCAGCCGGCACGACACCGCCGGAGGCATTCCGGACGTACATCCCGATGCTGACCCAGTGGCGGCGGCTGCCCTACCGCGACCCGGGCCTGCCGCTGTCGCTGCTCCCGGAGGGGTGGAACGGGGTGACCGCGGGCGCACTCTTCACCGAACTGGACACCCTCCTGAGCGCATCGGCGCGCGAACACGCCCTCAAGGTGATCCACGAGAACAGCTGAGTGCACGTCCTGGTCCGGGTACGGCCACGACGTTCTCCTCTCGGCACGGAGCAGGTGGGCGCGGGGCAACGCACTGGGCGCCGAGCAACTCAATTGGAGAATTTATCTCCAGTTACTGCGGCGCGGGAAGCCCTCGGACGACACATCTTCCTGACCCAGGACGACCGCCACTCGGCGCACCTGACTCAAGTCCCACCTTCTCAACTTCCCAACTTGCGCAAGCCCTTGACAGTGGCCCACAACCCTCCTGACACTACCGAACATTCGGTCGTCCAGGATCCTGGTGTACGGCCGTCATCGGCGCACCCGCCACTCCGCACCCCGAGCCGGCCGAACAGGGCCCAGTTCCCCCATGCACGACGGAGACCACCACCGACCTCAAGGAACCCGCATGCCCAAATCCAAGACCAGGCACCGGATCAGAGCGGCTCACCCGGTCGCGGTACTGGCCAGCAGTTCAGCAGCGCTCATCCTCGTAGTGGCAGGTCAGACGGCAGCCATCGGGGCGCCGGCCGCAGCGTCGACCTGGCAGCCACCGGCTGCCACCTACACGCCGAGCGAACCCGTGCACACGACCGTCGCCATGGACGACGGTGTGAAGATCTCCGTGGAGGTCGTCTATCCGACCGACCCGAGTACGGGCGAACGCGCGGCGGGCCCGTTCCCGGTACTGCTGACACAGAATCCCTACGGCTCGGGGCGTTCCGACCCCACGGACACCGGCGCCTACTTCGTGCAGCGGGGTTACATCTTCGTGGCGTCGGCGGTCCGCGGCACAGGTGACTCCGGCGGGCAGGTCGACTGGTTCGGTGACCGGCAGGGCCGTGACGGGGCCAACCTGGTCGACTGGGCGGCACACAGTCTGGCGGGTTCCAACGGCAAGGTGGGCCTTGAGGGTTGCTCCTATCTCGGGGTGAACCAGTGGTTCACCGCGGCGGCCGTGGGCAAGAACTCCGCCCTCAAGGCCATCGCGCCGTTCTGCACGGATTCGGACTTCTACAACGACCTCACGGCCTCCGGCGGCATCCCCACCACCTTCGTGGCCGGGATCGCCCGAGCCCAACCCCGTGGCCCCGAGGACGATCCCGCGACCGACCCGCAGGCGGTGACGATCGCCCAGCAGGCCTCGGGCGGCTCACGCTCGTACAACGACGCGTACTGGCAGGCGCGGAGCGTCCAGAAGCAACTCATCCCGCAGATCGTCAAGAACAACATCCCGGCCCTGAGCGAGGCCGGTTGGAACGACATCTTCCCGGGCGGGAACCTCGACGCGTACGTGGCGAGCCAGAACGCCTACTACCACCGGCCGTTGACGTCGCCCATCACGCAGGGCGAACCTGTCACCGGCCGCTATCAGGCGATTGTCGGGCCTTGGACCCACGGCGAACACGTCAACGAGGAGTCGTTGCAAGCGATTCGGCTGGAGTGGTTCGACACCTGGCTCAAGAACGCGCCCACCGGCATGGCCGCCACCTCAACTCCCCTGCACCTGTTCGAGAACGGCGCGGACACCTGGGTCGACCGTGCCGCCTGGCCGCTGTCCCTGGACGCCAAGACGTACTACCTCGGCGACGGATCCCTGACGGCGACCAAGCCGGAGGCCAAGGGCAGCGACAGCCTCACCTGGGCCGCCGCAACCGCGGCGAACACGTTGACCTACACAACGGCTCCGCTCACCAAGGCGGCCCTGCTCAATGGGCCCACCGATGTCACCCTCTACGCCAAGTCGACCACGGCCGAGACCGAGTTGACGGCCACACTCAACATCGTCGCGCCGGACGGAACGGTGACCAAGCAGGCCGACGGCATCCTCCTCGGCAGTCAACGCGCCACGGACGCCAAGGACAGCCTGTACGGCAAGAACAAGACACTCCTCAAGCCCAGTCACCCCTTCACCCAGGCCTCGCAACAACCCGTCACCCCCGGACAGACGACCAGGTACGACATCTCCCTCCTGTCCCACTTCGCAAAGATCCCGGCCGGCTACAGAATCCAAGTCACCATCAACAGCCAGCCCCCCGCCAACTACCACCTCCAGGTCGCCCCCACCCCCCAACAACTCACCAACCTCACAGGCGGCCTCTACAGGATCGAACGCTCCCCAGAAGCGGCGTCATTCATCAACCTGCCGCTGACATCACCGGGTGCGGCAACGCCGAGCGAGGACAACTGGGGTCCTTCGTCCTGAACTGCGCGGCCCGAAACAGAGCCTTCGCTCAGCGGGCCATCCAGTGGTCCATCTCCCGCGCACGTGTCTCCAGCGCGTCGACGACGACGGCCGTCGTGCCCCGGGGATTACCGGGAGCCTGGATGTCGTACCGGACGCCACCGCTCTCCTCGCCGGGCACCGGCTCGGGCATCGTCACCTCGATGCCTGCTCGCCGTGCCAGTGCGAGTGCCGTCGCCACGTAGCCCTCGGAGAGGGCGAGGATCACTGTGTGGCCCGTTCGGCAGTGCCAGGCGACCAGGGCGCGTACGAACTCGGCGTACGCGGCCTGGTCGACCTCAAGCGTGTCCGGGTCGCCCCAGTTCTCGCCCGGGCCGATTCCCGAAGGTGTCTTGAGCTCCGCCTCGAAGACCTCGGTCTGTTTCAGGAAGAGGCGTCCAGCACCGTTCGACGGATTCCACAGGGTCTCGTCACCCATGTCGAAGTACTTGCTCATCATCGATCCCCCCGTTCAACCGCCCTGACGGGCGACGGTAGATCATCGGGTGGTCGGCAGGCATCCGAGTTTGGCTTTCCCCCAACAGCCGCATGGCAGCGGTCACTTACGGTCGGTCACTGGTCCGACGTCGCGGCAACAGCACCGCCGCCGCTACCGCGCCGAGCGCGAAGATGCCCGCCGCCCACCAGTACGCGGTGGTGTAGCCGTGGATCGATGCCTGCGCAGCCACCGTGCGGTCGCCGGAGTCGTGGGTCGCGAGGAACGTCGCCGTCGCGGTTGCCGCGATCGTGTTGAGCAGCGCCGTGCCGATCGAACCGCCGATCTGCTGCATGGTGTTGACGGTCGCCGAAGCCACTCCGGCATCCGGCGCTGCCACACCGTAGGTGCCCAGGCTCATTGCGGGCGGCAGGACACAACCCAGTCCCAGGCCTGCCACCACAAGCGGCGGCAGCACATCGGTGACGTAGTCGGTGGTCAGGCCGATGTGGGTGAGCCACACCATGGCGAGCGCCGCCAGGACGAAACCGCCGGTCAAGACAGCTCGGGGACCAAGCTTCGGCACCAGCTTGATCGTGGAGATCTGGCCGGCCGCCATGATGCCCAGGGTCATGGGCAACAGCGCGAACCCGGTTCGGACCGGTGAATAGCCCTGGATGTCCTGAAGGAAGTAGGTGAGGAAGAGGAAGATCGCGAACATCCCCGCGCCCACGAGCAGGATGGACACGAAGGCACCCCCGCGGAGCCGATCGCGAAGAACACGCAGGGGCAGGAGGGGTTGTGCGGCCCTGTTCTGCCACCACGTGAAGGCACCCAACAGGGCGAGGCCGACGAGCAGCAGAGCCCAGCACCTGGGTGAGGTCCACCCATATGTCTCCGCGTCGGACAGCCCGTAGACGACCGCGAACAGGCCCACCGAGGCCAGGAGTGTGCCCGGTACGTCGAAGCTCGGCCTACTCGTGCGGGACGAGCGGGGCAGCATGACGAGCGCGCCGACGAGTGCCACACCCGCGATGGCCACATTGACGTACATGGTCCATCGCCACGACAGATATCCCGTGAGCACTCCCCCCAGCAGCAGCCCGATGCCGCCGCCCGATCCGGCCACGGCTCCGTAGATGCCGAAGGCCTTCGCGCGCTCCTTGGGCTGGGTGAAGGTCGTGGTGAGCAGGGACAGCGCGGCGGGCGCGAGGAGCGCGGCGAAGAGACCCTGCAGGGCTCGGGCGGTGACGAGCCAGGCGAAGCCGGATGCCGCACCGCCGAGCGCGGAGGCGAGGGCGAACCCGACGATCCCGGTGACGAACATCCGCCGCCGTCCGAACAGGTCGGCCAGCCGGCCACCCAGGAGGAGCAGGCTGCCGAAGGCCAGTGCGTAGGCCGTCACGATCCATTGGCGCTGACCGTCGGAGAAGCCGAGCGCCCGCTGAGCGGACGGCAGCGCGATGTTCATGATCGTCGAGTCGAGTACGACCATGAGCTGCGCCAGCGCGATGACGGCCACGGCCCACCACGGACGCGAGGGCGTGGCAGGGCCGGCGACCTGGGCCGGAGCGACCGGCGCGTCCGACGATTCGGTGAGGGGCATGGTCTCGGATCTCCCGTTCGAGGTGACAGGGGCAGGGGCACGAATGAAAGTGAATCTGAATTCATTTTCACTCCCGGCCGCTGATCTGTCAAACTGGTCGCGGGACCACCCGCGGGACTTCAGGGAGTGAACACGGTGCAGACCGCCAAGTCGCAGCGCACGGAAGCCGAGTTGAAGGCGGCGGCGAGACGGCTCATCCTCCGCCAGGGCTATGCGCAGACGAAGATCACCGACATCACCAAGGAGGCCGGCAAGGCGGCGGGATCCTTCTACCGGTACTTCACCGACAAGGACGACCTGATGCGGTCGCTGGCGGAGGACTTCCTGGCCTCACACCGCGATCACGCCCACGGAACCCTCGGCCCCGACCACCGGTTCGCGACGCGTGACGACGTCCGCGCGCACGTGGAGGCGTACTGGGAGAACAGTCGCCTGCACCTCGCCGAGATGACGGGCATCTTCCAGGCCGCCCAGGCCGACGAAGGATTCGCCCGCACATGGGAGAACCTGCGCGGTCACCACGTGGCGATGTGGGCCGACCACATCGAGCAGATGCGTGGCCCGCGCGAGGACAACACCCTCACCGCACAGGCGGTTGTGTGCATGCTCGAATCCTTCTGCTACGCCCAGCTCCGCAGCTCACCGGAGAACGGCGCCACGGCCATCGACGTCCTCACCGACCTGATCATGCACGGCATCGCACCCGACAGCACTCCATAGTCCAACCTGGGAAGCCCTGCCGCTCAAGTGCGGCTGAGGGGAACTCCCGTGGTGGTGAAGAGAGTTGTGTGCCCGGTAGCTCTGAACACCCCCACAGCATGGAGACAGTCACATGAGACGGTCCCTGGTCGGCGCCATCACGGGCGCCTTCCTTCTGCTGCCCCTTTCGGTGGCAACCCCGTCGTCCGCAACCCCCGCATCTCCCGCGCCCGCTGTCGCCTGGACGGACTGCACGGACCCGACCCTCGTCCAGGCGGGCGCCGAGTGCGCCGAGCTCCAGGTGCCACTGGACTACGCGCATCCGACCGGAACGAAGATCACCCTGGCGCTGTCCAGGATCCGGCACACCGTGCCCGCGGACCGTTACCAGGGAGTCGTGCTGGCCGCCCCCAATCCGCTCGGCGGGTCGGGCTACAGCGATCCGCTCCAGAGCGCGCGGCTGCCCGCGACCGCCGCTGGCGCGTACGACTGGGTCGGTTTCGCCCGCCGAGGCCTCGCCCCGAGCGCGCCGGCGCTGTCGTGCGAGAGCGGGTACTTCTCCTACGACCGACCGGCCTACGAGCCCGCGACGGCCGCCGAGGAACAGGCCTGGCTCGCGCGGACCGAAGGCTATGCCCGAGCCTGCGACACTCCGGAACAGTCGGCGCTGCTCGACCACATGAAGGCGACCGACACGGCGGCGGACATGGAGACCATCCGCACCGCGCTGGGTGCCGACCAGCTCACCATCTACGCCCACTCCTACGGCACATACATCGCCCAGGTCTACGCCACCCTCCATCCGCAGCGCGTCCGCCGGATGGTCCTCGACAGCAACGTCGACCCCCGCCGCGTCTGGTACGACGCAGCGAACTTCGACCAGAACGCCCAGTTGGAGGACAACACCCTCCTCTGGTTCGACTGGCTCGCCGCACACGACGACGTCTACCACCTCGGTGCGACGCGGCAGGCGGTGACCCAGGAATGGGACACCCAACTCGCCTCGGTCACGCGGACGCCCGCCGCCGGAGTGATAGGTCCCGACGAATGGGCCGACATCTTCCTGGTGGCCCCCTACTTCCAGGCGAGTTGGCCGATGCTGGGTAGCGCGTTCTCCGGCTGGGTGCACCAGGGCGACGGCGCCACGCTGAAGGCCCTGTTCGACCAGCTCATGCAGTTCGGCAACGACAACACCTACGCCGCCCTGCTCGCCGAGGTGTGCACGGACGCTCCCTGGCCGACGGACTACGCGCGCTGGAGGACCGACACGGAAGCGTCCGCCGCCGTCGCGCCGATGACGACATGGGGCAACACGTGGTTCAACGCGCCCTGCCGCACCTGGGGCGCTTCCGCGGGCAAGCCGGTTCGTGTCACCGGCAAGGCGGTCGGCAGCGCACTGCTGGTCGCGGAGACCCTCGACGCGGCCACACCGTTCGAGGGCAGCCTCGAAGTACGCGCCCGCTTCCCGCACTCGGCGCTCGTCAGCGTGCCGGGCGGCACCACCAACGGCGGGACGCCCGGCACCAACTCCTGTGTGGACGCGGCGATCTCGGCCTACCTCACCACCGGTGCCCTGCCCGCACGCACAACGGGCCGGCACGCCGACCTGGAGTGCGCGCCCTCACCCCTTCCGAGCCCCACCGGCTGACCGACCACCTGCGGGCCGTGGTCAATGCCGCGGCCCGCAGCCCCAGATGGCCTCCCAACCGCAGCGTTCCTGACCGATCAGTGCTGTCTGAGCAGGAAGAACGAGGCGGGGCCACCCAGCACGTCGCCCAGGTGCATGATCCCGGAACCGCCCACGCGCTGGCGGTACAGGCACTCGCGGTCCCACTTCTCCGAGCCGAGCGTGCCTCGGACGGCTTCGCGGGTGACGGCCAGGGCCGAGCCGACCCGTTCGGGGTGGGCGCAGTCGACGGTGAGGGCGAGCGTGACGGCGACCCCGCGCGCGAGGGAGGTCAGGAACAGGGCGAAGGCCTCGTCCGTGGCGGGATCGACCCGGCGTACGAGAACCTCGACGCTTCCCGCGGACGGCAGATCCGGTTCGAAGGGATCCGTCAACTCGGTGTCGAACCAGGCCACTTGAGGGCATCCGTCGGCCAGCACTCGCCCCGACAGCTCGTGCAACGCGGCATCCAGCGGGTCCCCCGAGATGCCGCCGAGCAGTTCACCGGCCGAGCCCCGCACCGAAACGGCACCCAGCCGCCGCGGCGAGCTCCCCTCCACCCCGGTCACCGTGGCGACGGCGAACGGCCGCTTGGCCGCGTACCACTCGGCGAGGGCTGGGAGCAGGTCGCGCATCCGGGTCCTCCGTGCTCTGGGGCGGGGAGTAGCTGCGTCCTGCGGTCACTATAACCGGAGAATAAATCTCCGCTAAGGCGTTCGGTGGAGACGCGACGGAATCACGCGGCTAGAGAATGAGCTCGTCCGCCACCCAGCGCGCGACCTCCGAGGGGTACGGCGTCGGCAGTCCCAGGACGATGTGGTGGAAGCCGGCGTCGATCGCGAGGCCGATCGCTGCGCGGGTGACGCCGGGGTGGTCGTAGGAGACCGGCAGGTGGATCGAGCGGGTGATCTCGGCGGGGTCGCGGCCGATCTCGGTGCAGTAGCGGTCCAGCAGTGCGCTGCGGCTGATCACGTCCTTTATGTCGCCGCCCGGGATGTTCCACAGGTCGGCGTGTTCGGCGACCAGGCGGAGGGTGGCGGACGAGCGGCCGCCGATGAGGATCGGCGGGTGGGGGCGCTGGACGGGTTTGGGGTTGCCGAAGGCGCCGGTGAGGTGGTGGTACGTGCCGTGGAAGTCGAAGGGCTTGTCCTCGGTCCACAGTCGCCGGATGACCGTACAGGCTTCGGCGAGGCTGCCCACGGCGTGCGCGGAGTCGTGGAAGGGCAGTCCGTGGGCCTCGTATTCGCGTCGGGCCAGTGGGTGGTCGGGGCGTGAGCCGACGCCGATGCCGAAGTCGAGGCGTCCTTCGGAGACGATGTCGACGGTGGTGGCGATCTTGGCCAGCATGGCGGGCGGCCGGAATCGGTTGCTGGTGACCATCACGCCGAGGCGTAGTCGTCGGGTCTGGGCGGCCAGGGCGGAGAGCAGGGTCCAGCCTTCGTACGCCGGTCCGTCAGGGTCTCCGCCGATCGGCATGAGGTGGTCGAAGAGCCAGGCGTGCTCGATCTCCGGGACGGTGTCCGCCTCGCGCCAGACCCGTAGGACGTCGTGGTAGTCCACCTGTTGGGGGGCGGTCATGATGCCGAAGCGGGGGCGAGATGTGGGTGACATGGGGTGGTCGGTCCTCTCGGGCGGTCAACGGCGGCGCAGTGACGGGTCGAGCAGGGCGGGCGGGGTGTCGGACTTCTCGTGCGGGGCCAGGTCGAGACCGGGGGCGACGATCGAGTCGATCGCGTCGAGGACGTCGGCGGAGAGCACGGTGTCGGCGGCGGCGAGCTGCGAGTGCAGGTGGTCGAGGGTGCGGGGACCGATGAGGGCGCTGGTGACGGCGGGGTGGGCGGTGACGAATCCGAGCGAGAGCTGGATCATCGTGAGGCCCGCCTCGTCGGCCACCTTGGCGAGCCGCTCCACGGCGTCGAGCTTGGCGCGGTTGGTGGCGATGGTGGTGTCGAAGCGTTGCGGCATGAAGGTCGAGCGGTTGGTCGTGACGTCCTGGCCCTCGCGGATCGCGCCGGACAGCCAGCCCGACGCGAGCGGGCTCCACACCAGTACGCCGAGCCCGTATTCCTCGGTCACCGGCAGGACGTGGGACTCGACGCCGCGCTGGAGGATCGAGTAGCCGGGCTGCTCGGTGACGTAGCGGTTCAAGTGGCCGTCGCGGGCGGCCCATTGGGCCTGCACGATGCGGTAGGCGGGGAAGGTCGAGGAGCCGAAGTAGCGGATCTTTCCCGCGCGTTGCAGGTCGGTCAGGGTCGACAGGGTTTCCTCGTCACTGGTGTTCGGGTCCCAGCGGTGGATCTGGTAGAGGTCCACGTGGTCGACGCCCAAGCGGCGCAGGCTGTTGTCCAGTTCGGTGACCAACCAGCGGCGGGAGCTGCCCTGTTGGTTGTGCTCCTCCCCCATCGGCATGCCCGCCTTGGTCGCGAGCACGATGTCGTCGCGGCGGCCGGCGACGGCCTTGCCGACCATCTCCTCGGACTCGCCCCGGCCGTACATGTCGGCGGTGTCGATGAGGTTGATCCCCGCCTCCAGGGCGGCGTCGACGATGGCGGTGGCCTCGTCCTGGGTGGTGCGCCCGATCCGGCCGAAGTTCATCGCGCCGAGCGCGAGTGTGCTGACCTGGACGCCGGTGCGGCCCAAGGTGCGGTACTGCATGACGGGTTCCTCCATGGCGGGTGAAACGCGGTGACAATGCGCGGAGTGGTTGCCGGGGCTCCTGCTCTGGCATCATGAGCAAACGGAACATCGTTCCGGAAACGACGATACGGAACCGTGTTCCGTTTTGGCAAGTGCGGTGACGGAAGGAGCGACCCGGTGGGGAACGACGACGAGGGCCCGAGGCAGGCCGCCCAGCCCAAGCGGAAGGACGCCCGGCGCAACAAGGAGACCCTGCTCGACGCGGCGGCCTCGGTCTTCGTCACCTCGGGCGTGGAGGCGCCGGTGCGCGACATCGCGGCGAAGGCCGGCGTCGGGCTGGGCACGATCTACCGCCACTTCCCCACCCGCGCGGACCTGATCGTCGCCGTCTACCGGCACCAGGTCGACGCCTGCGCCGAAGCGGGCCCGGCGCTGCTGGCGAGCAGCGCTTCACCGCACGCCGCGCTCGGGCAGTGGATCAACCTCTTCGCAGACTTCCTGGTCACCAAGCACGGCCTCGCCGCCGCGCTGCAGTCCGACAACGCGGGCTTCGACACGCTGCACGCCTACTTCCTCGACCGTCTCGTGCCGGTGTGCGGCCAACTCCTCGAAGCCGCGTCCAAGGCCGGCGAGATCCGCTCCGGACTCAAGGCCTACGAGCTCATGCGGGGCGTCGGGAACCTCTGCATCGGCGCGGAGAGCGATCCCGACTACGACGCGCGCCGGCTGGTCGAGCTGCTCATCGCGGGGCTGCGCCGGCCGTAGCGGCCGCGACGGACCTACGCGGGATCCGTTGGCCCCTGCACGGATTTACTAACAATTGATTGAGCAGTCCAAGCTGTTAAGCCTACTGTTAGTAAACGTGCAGGTAGAGACAGAAACAGACAGCGGCGACACCCTCGACCCAAACGACACCGCACGGCTCGCGGCCGATCTCCGGCTCGCGGTGGGCCGCGTGAGAAGGCGGCTGCGGCAGGCTCACGCCGTGGGGGACGTGTCCCTCTCCGGTATCTCGGTACTCGCCCGGCTCGCGTCCGACGGTCCGGACTCGCCGACCTCCCTCGCCGAGTCGGAGCGCGTGCGCCCGCAGGCGATGGCGAGCACGCTCGCCGTCCTCGAACAGCGCGGGCTCGTACACCGCACCCCCGACCCCGCGGACGGGCGGCGCAGCATCGTGGCCGTCACCGAAGAGGGGCGCGCGATGCTGGACGAGCGGCGCTCCGAGTCGATCCACCGGCTCAGCACCGTCCTCGACGAGTTCAGTGACGAGGAGCGGACCACGCTCGCGGCGGCCCTGCCCCTGCTCGACCTCCTGGCGGAGCGACTGTGAGCGGCGAGTCCAGGCTGGGCTCCCTGCGATCGGCCCGCCACAAGACCACTCCCGTCGGCCCCGGATACAAGTGGGTCGCGCTGTCCAACACCACGCTCGGCGTCCTGATAGCCACGATGGACGCATCCATCGTGATCATCTCGCTGCCCGCGATCTTCCGCGGCATCGGCCTCGATCCGCTCGCGCCGGGCAACATCGGCTATCTGCTGTGGATGATCCTG
This sequence comes from Streptomyces sp. NPDC001002, assembly GCF_053599215.1. NCBI lineage: Bacteria > Bacillati > Actinomycetota > Actinomycetes > Kitasatosporales > Streptomycetaceae > Streptomyces > Streptomyces sp. NPDC001002. The sequence goes on from NZ_JBSFLV010000052.1 coordinate 34,807, forward strand.
GGCTATCTGCTGGTCTCCGCCGTGCTGGTCGTCGTACTGGGGCGGCTCGGCGACATGTTCGGCCGGGTGCGGATCTACAACCTCGGGTTCCTGATCTTCGCGATCGCCTCCGTCGCGCTCTCCCTCGACCCGTTCCACGCGGGAGCGGGAGCGATGTGGCTGATCCTGTGGCGCGTCGTGCAGGCCTTCGGCGGGTCCATGCTCACCGCCAACTCGGCCGCCATCCTCACCGACGCCTTCCCCGCCCGGCAGCGCGGCATGGCCCTGGGCATCAACCAGATCACCGCCCTCGCGGGCCAGTTCCTCGGCCTGCTCGCGGGCGGCCTGCTCGCCGTCGTCGACTGGCGTGCCGTGTTCTGGGTGAGCGTCCCGATCAGCATCACCGGCACCATCTGGTCCTACCTCAGCCTCCGCGAGACCTCGGCGGGCCGCCCCGGCCGGGTCGACTGGCTGGGCAACCTGACCTTCGCCTCGGGCGCCGGAATCCTGCTGGCCGGGATCACCTACGGCATCCAGCCCTACGGCGACAGCGCCACCGGCTGGGGCAACCCCTGGGTGCTCACCGGCCTGTTCGGCGGCGTCGCCCTGCTGCTGCTCTTCTGCTACATCGAGACGCACGTCGCCGAGCCCATGTTCAACCTGGCCCTGTTCAAGATACGAGCGTTCACCGCGGGCAACGTGGCCGCGCTGCTGACCTCGATCGCGCGGGGCGGCCTGCAGTTCATGCTGATCATCTGGCTGCAGGGCATCTGGCTGCCCCTGCACGGCTACGACTTCGAGGACACTCCCCTGTGGGCCGGCATCTTCATGCTGCCGCTCACGATCGGCTTCCTCGTCGCGGGCCCCGTCTCCGGCTACCTGTCCGACCGGTTCGGCGCGCGCCTGTTCTCCACGGCCGGGCTGATCGTCGTCGCGCTCTCCTTCGTCGGACTGCTGGCCCTGCCCGTCGACTTCGACTACGGGCTGTTCGCCGCGCTGCTGCTGCTCAACGGCCTTGGCCAGGGCCTGTTCTCCGCGCCGAACACGTCCTCCATCATGGGCAGCGTGCCGGCCGAGTTCCGGGGCGTCGCCTCGGGCATGCGCTCCACCTTCCAGAACTCCGGTACGGCCCTGTCCATCGGTGTGTTCTTCTCGCTGATGGTCTCGGGGCTCGCGTCCAGGCTGCCGACGACGCTGAGCAGCGGGCTTCAGGCCAACGGCGTTCCGGCCGGAGCGGCCGAGCATGCGGCTTCGCTGCCGCCGGTGAGCACGCTGTTCGCCACGTTCCTCGGCAACAACCCGATCCAGCATCTGCTGTCAGCCGACGGGGCCCTCGATCACGTGTCGGCGGCTCAGCGTGCCGTGCTGACCGGCCACACCTTCTTTCCGCGGCTTGTCTCCGGTCCGTTCCACCACGGTCTGGCGATCGTGTTCAGCGTCGCCGCCGGCATGGCGCTGGTCTCCGCCGTGGCCTCCGCCCTGCGGGGCAGCCACCGCGCCGAGCCCACACCGACACCAGAGATCAAAGAGAAGCCAGCCAAGTCGCCGTCTCGGCCGGGCGGTTGAAGCGGAGGGTGGTGAGCGGGGCGAAGCGCGGGTCTCCGGTGCGGTCGGTGATCTCCCGTTGCCGAGGCGCATGTTGGGACCAGGCCCACCGCACCGGATGCTCTCTGCTCAGCCAGCCGGCCAAGGGTTCCCTGTTGCCGTTGAAGATCAGCTCACGGGTGATCGTGCGCCGAAGGGAGCGGCGCAGGATGCGGGGCATGATCACCCGCTTGCGATAGTCCAGCCAGAGCACGGTGTCCGCCCGGTCCCAGAGGAGGTCACGGACCTCGGGATAGCCGATCGAGTCGATGATCCACCGCGGTTCGGCGACGATCCGGGCCATCTCTTCGGTCAGCTTGTCGTTCACGGTCCAGTTCGGGCCCGCGAAGTACAGCGCGTCCATCTCGTGGTACGGAATTCCCAGCCGTTCGCCCACCGCCCGAGCGAGGGTCGACTTCCCCGCGCCGGAGACACCCACCACCAAGATCCGTTCCATGCAGGCACCTTACGCCCGGAGCCACAGCGAGACGGCGAGCCCGAGGCCCGCCAGCGCGATCGCGATGCGCAGCGGCTTCTCGGGAAGGCGCCGTACGACCACCGGCCCCACCCGGCTGCCGACCAGACACCCGAGCCCGAGGGCGACGGCGGCCGCCCAGTCGACGGGGGCGAGGAAGGCATAGGCGACGGCCGCGGTGACGTTGGCGGCGCCGGTCACGATGTTCTTCACGGCGTTGGTCACGGGCAGGGGTTCGTTCGCCGACAAGGACAGGACAGCCAGCATCAGGACACCGGCCGCGGCGCCGAAGTAGCCGCCGTACAGCCCGACGAGCAACACCGCGCAGACCAGCGGCAGTTCGGAGCGTACGCCATCGGCCTTGGCCTCGCGCCGGGCGGCCAGCCGGCGCAGGGGTTCGCGGACCAGGATCAGCACCGAACCCAGGGCGATCAGCCACGGCACGACCTGCTCGAACGCCGAGGACGGTGTGCCGAGGAGCAGTGCCGCGCCCACCGCTCCCCCGATGGCAGCGAGGAGCGAGAGGCGCAGCAGGCGGCGTCCTTGGCCGCGCAGTTCCTCGCGTGAACCGGCCGCCGTGCCAAGGGTGTTGGTGAACAGCGCGACGGTGTTGGTCACGTTGGCGGCCACCGGCGGCAGTCCTGCCGCCAGCAGCGCCGGATAGCTGAAGAGCGAGGCGAGCCCGGCGATCGATCCGGCAAGACCGGAGGCCACGCCGGCGAGCGCGAGCAGCAGTGCGGAGCCGGCGTTCACGCGGTTGCTCCCTGGGTCGAGCGGTCCCACGTCGCGCCGTTGCGACTCGGCCCGCTGTGTGGAGCGGGCCCGGGTGGTGCAGGTCCCAGGGTACGGATGGTGTCTACATGGGGAGACGGCGGGTCGGGGTCAGGTCGGCCCCGGATCCGCTCAGGCCACCGACGACAGATCGATCGCTCGGTCGACGTCGCTCGGGCGCAGCACCCGCAGAATGCCCTCCAGGAGGTAGTAGTCGGCGTACGGGAGCGAGACCTCGATGCCGTCCTCGGCGGGACGGTTGCGGGTGCAGCGGGCGACGGCCGCGTCGGCTCGGGTCGAGTTCCTCGTGAGGCAGTTCTCCGACAGGGCGGTGAGCAGGCGCAGGGCGACATCGCGGTAGGCGGGTCGGCCGGACGCGGTGGCCAGGTCGATCAGTCCGCAGGCCATGATGGCGCCGGCCGACGCGTCCTTGATGTCGTTGGGCGCCTGGGGCGCGCGGTAGTCCCACACCGGAACGTTGTCGGGGGTCAATGCCGCTACGGCGTAGTCGGCGAGTTTGCGTGCGGTGGTCAGGAACTCCGTGTTGCCGGTCCGCCGGTACATGGTGGTGAATCCGTAGATGCCCCATGCCTGTCCGCGCGACCAGGCGGACGTGGGGCTGTAGCCCTGCACGGTGTTGGGCCCGATGGCCGCGCCGGTGGTCGGGTCGAAGTCGTAGACGTGCGGGATCGATCCGTCGGCGCGGGGGAAGACGCGCTGCGCCGTCTTCGCGTGCTCCACGGCGATGTTCAGGTACTTCGGGTCGCCGGTCTGCTTGCTCGCGAAGGCCAGCAGGTCGAGGTTCATCATCGTGTCGATGATGACCCGGCCGGCGTTGGACGTGTCGCTCAGCGCGCCCCAGGCCCGGATGAAGTGGCCCTTCGAGTTGTACCGCTGGATCAGGGAGTCGGCCGCGCGGATGGCGCCGGTGCGCCAACTGGCGTCGCCCGTAAGGCGCCAGGCGGTGACCCATGACGGGTAGAAGAGGAAGCCGAGGTCGTGTGTCCCCGTGTCGGTCTGCCGGGGCGCGAGCTTGGCCGCTGACGCGAGTGCCCAGGTGCGGAAGGCGGTGTCCCCGGTGTGGAGCCAGGCCATCCACAGCGTTCCGGGCCAGAAGCCGCCGACCCAGTCGCCGTTCTGGGAGTACGTCCACTTCTCGAACTTCGTCCCGACCGGGAAGCCGGTCGCACTCGGCGCGACCGCGCGGACCTTCGCGACCGCGTAGTCGGCCGCCGAACTCAGCGTGCTCAGGGTCGATACCGGTAAGCGGTCGTTGACCGCGCCCGCGGCCGGTGCCGCGGACGCGTAGACGGCTGCGGCACTCGCCGCCGTGGCCAGGACCGTACGTCGGGAAACACTCATGCCCGCACCTCCAACTGGTCAACGGGAGAACGCAGTTGACCGAGCTTTGCACAGCGGTATCAGTGGTGTACACCACCGTGTGCGGAGTTCATCCATGTGAACAGCTGGTGAGGTAGGGGCACTTCAGGGTCGCGGCTACTCCTTCACTGCCGCCGCCCTGCGCGTCGGGCTGCCCAGTGCCCAGAAGAGGACGCCGAGGAGCATGAACCCGGCGAGCGGGACGGCCTCCGTCAGGAGGTACTTCCAGCGCTCGCCGTAACTCCAGCCATCCGGCGCGTAGTCGGCGCCGAACCAGTGGTCGCCGAGCCCGGGGGCGACCAACTGCACGCTCGCGAACAGGATGAGCAGGGTGAGGACCACGCTGATGGTGCGCGGGAAGGGCGCCTTGTACGGGCGCGGGACGTGCGGGGCCTTGCGGCGCAGGACCGCGAGCGCCGGGAAGATACCCAAGTAGCTGACGAGGGTGGTGGAGACGGCGAGGCCGAGGACGGCGCCGAAGAGCTTGGCCGCGCTGCCGTTGGTGAGTTCGTGGGCCAGGACCAGGACGAGGGTGGAGACCAGGCCGCTGAGGATGTTGACCCGTACCGGCGTGCCGAACCGGCTGGAGATGACGCCCAGGAAGCGGGGCGCGGCGCCGTCGTAGCCGGAGACGGCGAGGGCGCGGTCGGAGCCCATGACCCAGGTGACGCCGGAGGACAGCACCGTGAGGATGAACATGACCGCGGCGAGGTCCCCGAGCACGCTGCCGAAGCCGCTCAGGGTGGCCGTGCCGTCCGCGCCGACGTGACCGCCGTACACGGTGAAGACCTGGCGGATCGCGTCGATGAAACCGCCGAGGCCGGTGATGGCCTTGACCGGGAGGACCAGCAGGATGCCGAGGATCGGCAGCGCGTAGAGCAGCACGGAGAGGGCGGCGCTGCGGAAGATGGCGAAGGGCACGTCCTTCTGGGCGTCGGTCATCTCGTCGCCTGCGGTGTTGGGCAGCTCGAAGCCGACGTAGTTGAACATCAGGACGGGGACCAGGCCGACGAAGCCCACGTACGTCGGGGAGAAGTCACCGAGCCCGAATCCGTGCAGGCCGTGCTTGATGCCGTAGATCACGACCGTGACGGTGAACAGGCCGAGGAGGACGAAGCGGCTCCAGGCACCGATGGTGGGAATCCACTTGCCGACGTCGAAGGAGAGGATCGCGGCGAGGACGCCGACCCAGATGAAGACGAGGGTGAAGGCGTAGAAGGCGGGGGTGCTCAGGTCCTTGCCGTCGTGGAAGAAGGTCGTGTACGCGGTGACGGCGGAGACGGAGAGGGTGCCGCCGAGCCAGACCGGGTTGGTGATCCAGTACAGGAAGTTGTTGACGGCGCCCGCGAGGCGGCCGAAGGCGCGGCTGGTCCAGATGTAGGGGCCGCCCTCGTCCGGGAAGGCGGCCCCGAGTTCGGCGATCAGCAGCGCGGAGGGCACGAAGAACACCACGGCCAGCACGATGAGCCAGGTGAACGCCTCCGCGCCGGACGAGGCCACGGTGCCGATGGTGTCGACGCCGACGATGGTGCAGAGGAGGAAGAAGAGGATGTCGAAGCGGCCGAAGTGCTTGCGCAGCTTCTGCCGCTCCGTCTGGGCCGCTGCCGGCGTGCCGGCCGCGTCGAGAAAAGTCTGGCCAGCGGTCACCGGGAGCTCCTGCGTGCTCGTACCACGGGTGGGATTCGGCCAATGATCGGGCCCCACCCAAAAGCACACAAGTGTTCATTTACAAGTCTTGACCATTACTTCTTCCGCTTTGTTTCACCTGTGATCCCGGCGCTGTTTCGCCGCCGTAACGAGCCGACGGGCGGCCTCACCCGGTCGTGAGCACCATCCGGAAGCGGGCGGCGCCCGAGAGCATGCGTTGGTACGCCTGGTCGACCTGGTCCAGCGGTACGGTCTCGGTCATCGGGCGGATGCCGTGCAGGGCGCTGAACTCCAGGGTGTCCTGGACGTCCTGTGCCGTACCGGACGGGTGGCCGCGCACGATCTTGGCGCTCATGAGCAGCTGGGTCGGATTGATGTCCAGCGACTCGGGCGCCCCTCCGATGACGATCAGTTCACCGCGCGGCGCCAGCCCGTCCACGGTCGAGCTGATGGCGGCGGAGTTGCTGGCGGTGGCCAGCACGGCCCTGGCTCCGCCTAGGGACTGCAGGGCCTCGGCGACGGACGTGGCCGCCGTGCTGTCGACGTAGTGGTGGGCGCCGAGCTGCTTGGCGAAGTCGGCCTTGTCGGCTCCCCTGGCGATCGCCACCGTCTCGAAGCCCATGGCCGTCGCGAACCGCACCCCCAGGTGACCGAGGCCGCCGAGACCCAGCACGGCGACCAGATCGCCGGCCCGCGCGGAGCTGCGCCGCAGTCCGTTGTACGTGGTCACGCCCGCGCAGGCCATCGGGCCCGCGTCCGCCGCCGACAGCGCCTCGGGGATCCGGGCCAGGGCGTCGACCGGCGCGATCATCATCTCGCCGAAGCCGCCGTCGTACGCCCAGCCCGGGACTTTGAGGTTCTGGCAGACGATGAAGTCGCCCTGCCTGCACTGCTTGCAGTGGCCGCAGCTGCCGCCGAACCAGCCGACGGTCACGCGGTCGCCCACCTGCCAGCCGTAGTCGTCGGCGCCCTCGCCGAGTTCGTCGACGCGGCCGGCGATCTCGTGTCCGGCCACCACCGGGAACGTCAGGCCGGGCACGGCGCCGTTCACGAACAGGGTGTCGCTGTGGCAGATCCCGCAGGCCTCCACGGCCACCCGCACATGGCGGGGGCCCGGCCTCGGCACGTCACGCTCGGTGATCTCGAAGTCCCCGCCGGCGGCGGTCACTTGTGCAACTCGGTAGGTACTCATGCGTCTCCCCGGAAGTCGCGTACGACCGCCCCCGCACCAGTGGATCAGCCGTGGGCCGATCGTGCGCGTCGAACAGAAGTCGAGCAGGAGGGATGAGGGGGCGGGCCTCGCCGGAGAGCACGCCCGGCACGGTCGAAACCCACGGAGCGTGACATCGCGCCCGGCCTGTGTCGCCTGCGGGTCACCTCCCTCTCGCGCGTTCCGACGCGTGAGGGCATCCATCCCACCACTCTCCGACGGCCTCGACAACACGGCGGATCGAGCCGATCGCGTCGGCGGGGTGTCCGACTCCTCGGACACGCTCTATGGTCACTGTTACGATTCAGTGACGCACACCACTCGTTCGGACACGTCCTATCGGCATGTCCGAGATGTTCCCAGGAGGCTCCTATGGCGGGCAGGACCGGCCGCGTGACGGCGACCGACGTCGCCAAGGAAGCCGGGGTCTCGCAGACGACGGTCAGCTATGTGCTGAACGACGCGCCGCACCAGAAGATCTCCGAGCAGACCCGGCGCAAGGTGCTGGACGCGGTCGCGAAGCTGGGCTACAAGCCGTCGGCCGCCGCCCGCGCGCTCCGCCTGGGCCGCAGCGACCTGGTGCTGATGTTCCTTCCGGACGTTCCCGTCGGCGGCACGCTGACGGCCCTGGTCGAGTTGCTGGGCGACGAGTTGGAGCGCCACGGCCTGAACCTCGTCACCCGGCGCGAACGGCACGCCCCGCTGGAGTCGTTGTGGCGGGAACTCGCACCGGCGGCGGTGATGACGGCCTTCGACGTCCCCGAGGAGGACGTCGCCAGCATGCGGGCGGCCGGCATCCATGTGGTCAGCGCCGGGATGAGCCCGACGTCCACCCCGGGCGTCCTGACCGTTCCCCAGCGACTCATCGGAACGATGCAGGTCGAGCGGCTGGCGGCGACGGGGCACACGCGTATCGGTTACGCCGCTCCCGGGGATCCCCGGCTCAAGGATTTCCTGACCCTGCGACTCGACGGCGCCCGTGGCGCCTGCGCGGAACTCGGCCTGGAACCGCCCGTCGTGCTCGAAGTGCCCCTCGACATCTCGGCCGCGGCCGCCGCGGCCGAAGGCTGGCACTCGGCCGTCCCGGCGGTCACGGGAGTGTGCGCCTACAACGACGAGACGGCGTTCGCCCTCCTCGCGGGCATGCGCAGGGTGGGTCTGGCCGCCCCCGGCGACCTCGCCGTGATCGGTGTCGACAACGACAAGCTGGCGCCCTTCGCGATGCCGCCGCTGACCACGATCGACAACAACCTCGACGTCGTCGTGGGCCGCGCGGCCCGGATGATCGTCAACGGCGTGACCGGCCGGTCGCTGCCGACGCAGCCCCAGGTGACTCCACTGAGCCTGGTCGTGCGCGAATCGGCCTGACGCCGGCCGGCCCCGGTCTCGGGGCTTCCCTCGCGTCTCTCATGCACCTCGCGTCCCTCAGGCACGCCTGGACCAGGCGCGCCATCACGCCCCTCTCCCCCGAATTCCGGCTTTCCGGAAATCACTGATGCACGGGTCTTGTGGCCCGCCACGGGCTGGGCTTACGTTACGCATACGTTTCACTTGTACGTATCAGTGGCTGGTTCTCGCCCACCGAAAACGGTGGCGACCACACCCCCTTCGGCCAGGGTCGGCTGACTGCCAAGAGCGGTCGAAGCCGCGTCAGGACCTGGTTCTCCCATACCTCCGAGGCCCTCAAGGGCGGCTCGATGTCCGAGGCCGCCCGGTCATCAACTCACCAGCGGAGTACCCATGCGAAGAATCGCGCTGACGGCCGTATCGACTGTCCTGATGTTGTCCGCGGCCGCGTGCGGCTCGGGATCGAGTTCCGGTTCGGGCAAGGCGGCCACCGGCGGCACCCTCACCCTGGCCCCGCTGGTCGCGGCGCAGCCCTGGGACCTGGCCGACGCCGGGCTCGGCAACAACGCGCAGTACTACCAGCCCGTATACGACTCGCTGTTCCGGCTCTCCCCGACGGCCGAGGTGAAGCCCAACCTGGCGACCAAGTGGTCCTACGACGCGGCTCGTACGGTCCTCACGCTGACCCTGCGCAGCGGTGTCAAGTTCACCGACGGCACCGCCTTGGACGCGGCGGCGGTCAAGGCCAATCTGCTGCACACCAAGGGAGGCACCAGCGAGGCGGCGGGCCAGCTCGCGAGCATCAGCGGTGTCGATGTCGTCAACGCCACGACGGTCGCGATCAAGCTGTCGGCCCCCGACCCCTCGCTGGTGCCGAACCTCGGCAATGTGGCCGGCATGATCGCCAGCCCCAAGGCCATCACCGCGGGGACGATCAAGAACGACCCGGTGGGCTCCGGTCCCTACACCCTGGACAAGTCCGCGACCACGGCGGGCAGTACGTACACCTTCGTGCGCAATCCGGGGTACTGGAACAAGGCCGCCTTCCCCTTCGACAAGATCGTCCTCAAGCCGCTCACCGACCCGACCGCCGTCCTCAACGCGCTGCGTTCGGGGCAGGTCAACGGCGCGCTGCTGGCGAGCGCCAAGAACATCGCGCCGGCCAAGAGCAGCGGGCTGAACGTCACCAAGTTCACCTCCGGTGACGTCGAGGGCGTCTACATCTGGGACCGGGCCGGAAAGATCGTCAAGGCGCTCGGTGACGTCCGGGTGCGCCAGGCCATCAACTACGCCTTCGACCGGACCACGATCGTCAAGACGGCGAAGCAGGGGCTGGGCAAGGCGACGACGCAGATCTTCAACCCGGCGGGCTCGGCCTTCGACGAGTCGCTGAACTCGAAGTACTCCTACGACCCGAAGAAGGCCAAGCAGCTGCTGGCCGAGGCGGGCTACCCGAACGGTTTCTCGGTCACCGTCCCGGACGTGTCGTCGGTCTTCCCGGACCAACAGGCGGCCATGGTGCAGCAGTTGGAGGACATCGGGATCAAGGTCAAGGTCGACAAGATCCCGGTCTCCCAGTTCATCAGCGCCCTTCTCGCGGGCAAGTACCCGCTGTCGTACATGACGCTGGCCTCCTTCCGTCCCTGGGACACCATCCAGATCGAGGTGGCCAAGAGCGCGCTGTGGAATCCGCTGCACACCGAGGACGCCAAGGTCACCGACCTGATCACCAAGGCCCGTTCGGCGACCGGCGCCGCCCAGGACGCGCTGTTCAAGGAGCTCAACACCTACCTCGTCGACCAGGCGTGGAACGCGCCCTGGGACTCCGTGGAGAACACCTACGCGACGACCAAGGGGATCACCTTCACCCCGCAGACGTTCGCCGCCGTTCCGCCGATCTACAACTTCAAGCCCGTCGGCTGACCCGCCACCGATCAACACCGGTCCGAGCAGGGCAAGTCGGAGAAAGGCAAGGTGGAGAGACCGATGATTGTGTTCTTGGTCCGGCGCGTCGTCGCCGGGCTGGTCCTGGTCCTGGTGATCGCGACCACGACCTTCGCGCTGATGGGCCTCACGGGCTCCGATCCGGTGCGCCAGATCGTGGGGCAGACCGCCACCCAGCAGCAGGTGGCGGCCAAGTCCGCCGAACTCGGCCTCGACGAGCCCTTCGTGGTCCGCTACGGCCACTGGCTCGGGGACGCGCTGCACGGCAACCTCGGCAGCTCGTGGTTCAGCGGTGAGTCCGTGATGACTTCGCTGGAGAACAAGCTGCCGGTGACGCTGTCGATCGTGCTGGCGGCGCTGCTGCTGTCGGCGGTACTGAGCACGGTGCTGGGCGTGGCCGCCGCGGTGCGCCGGGGTGCCCTGGACCAGGTGGTGCAGCTTCTCGCGGTCCTCGGGTTCGCGGTGCCCAGCTTCCTGGTCGCCCTGGTGCTCGCCGTCGTGGTCGGCGTCCACCTGGGCTGGCTGCCAGCGACCGGCTACGTGCCGCTTGCGGACTCGGCGGGCGGCTGGCTCCGCTCGATCACTCTCCCGGCGCTGTCGCTCGCCGTCGGAGCAATCGCCGCCACCGCCCAGCAGGTGCGCGGCTCCATGGTCGACGTACTGCGCGCGGACTACATACGCACCCTCCGCAGCCGTGGCATCAGCGAGCGCAGCCTGCTGTTCCGGCACGCCCTGCGCAATGCGGCTCCGGCCGCGCTGACCGTGCTGGCCCTGCAGTTCATCGGCCTTGTCGGCGGCGCGGTGGTCGTCGAGAAGGTCTTCGGCCTCAACGGCATCGGCAGCCAGGCCACCACCGCCGGATCGCAGGGCGACACCCCCGTGGTCATGGGCGTCGTCGTGGTGATGGTCGCCCTCGTCGTGGTGGTGAACATCCTGATGGACCTCGCGTACGGATGGCTCAACCCGAAGGTGCGTGTCGGATGACGCTCCCTCAGCCCGAACAAGGGGCACACACGATCGCTGTCGCCACGCCGGGGCGGGCGGGGCTCCTGCGCCGGCTCCTGCGCAGCCCGATGGCGGTGACCTGTCTGGTGCTCCTCGCACTCATCGCGCTGGCCAGTCTGTGCGCACCGCTGCTGACCAGCCAGGACCCGGCGCACACCTCGCTGACCGACAGCCTGGCACCGATGAGCGGGAAGCATCCGCTGGGCGGTGACGGCGTCGGCCGTGACGTCCTGGCCCGACTGCTCTACGGCGGGCGTACGAGCCTGCTCGGTGCCCTGCTCGCGGTGGCTGTCGCGCTGGCGATCGGTGTTCCCACCGGTCTGGTGGCCGGGTACTACCGCAAGTGGTTCGACGCTGTGAGCAGTTGGGTGTCCAACCTGCTGATGGCCGTACCGGCGATCATCGTGCTGCTCGTCGTGATGTCCGCGGTGGGGCAGAACACCTACCTCGCCATGGCCGTCTTCGGCGTGCTGATGTCGCCGGGTGTCTTCCGGCTGATCCGCGCCTCCGTGATCTCCGTACGCGAGGAGCTGTACGTGGACGCGGCGCGGGTGTCCGGTCTGACAGACCCCCGGATCATCCGCCGGCACATCCTGCCCGTCGTGCAGGCGCCGACCATCATCCAGGCCGCCCAGATGCTCGGTCTGGGCATCGTCATCCAGTCCGGCCTGGAGTTCCTCGGTCTGGGCTCGGCGACCCAGGCGAGCTGGGGCTCCATGCTCAACGACGCCTTCGCGAACATCTACACCAAGCCGGTCCTGCTGGTCTGGCCGGGAGTTGCGCTCGCGGTGACCGTCGCCGCGTTCGGGTTGCTGGGCAATGCCGTGCGGGACGCGCTGGACGGGAGCGCGGTCGGCGGCGGGCGGAAGGCGCGCCGCGCGGTGGCCCGCCGGCAGGTCGCGGAGAGGACGTCGCCGGCCACGGGTTCCGCATCGACGGACGCGGACGGCGCCTTGCTCGTGCTCGAAGGCCTCACTGTCTCCTATCCGACGGCCGAGGGAGAGAAGGCCGTTGTCGACGGCGTCTCCCTGACGGTGCGTCGGGGTGAAGTCCTCGGACTCGTAGGGGAATCGGGCTCGGGCAAGAGCCAGACCGCCTTCGCCGTCCTCGGTCTGCTGCCCCGGGAGGCGCGGGTCTCCACCGGTCGACTGGTGTTCGACGGCAAGGAGTTGGGAGGCCACGGCCGCGCGGAGATGAACCGCTACCGCGGTCGCCGGATCGCCTACGTGCCGCAGGAACCGATGTCCAACCTCGACCCTTCGTTCCGGATCGGCGCCCAACTGGTCGAACCGGTGCGTCGACACCTGGGGGTGTCGGCGGCCGAGGCGAAGGCGAAGACACTCGGCCTGCTGGAGCGGGTCGGAATCACCGACCCGGAACGGGTCTTCACCTCCTATCCGCACCAGATCTCCGGCGGTATGGCGCAGCGCGTGCTCATCGCGGGCGCGGTGTCCTGCGAACCGGATCTGCTGATCGCCGACGAGCCGACCACCGCCCTCGACGTGACCGTGCAGGCCGAGGTGCTCGATCTGATCCGGTCTCTTCAGAGCGAGCGGAACATGGGCGTGATCCTGGTGACCCACGACTTCGGTGTAGTGGCCGACATCTGTGACCGCGTGACGGTGATGCAGACCGGGACGGTGGTGGAGTCCGCTCCCGTACGGCAGTTGTTCGCCGATCCCCAACACCCGTACACCCGCATGCTCCTGGCGTCCACGTTGGAGGACGCGGAGCCACGGTCCGCCCTGAGTCCGAGTCGCACCGTGCCGGCGAGCGTCGCGGGAGTCACGGGGATCGCGAACGCCGCACGTCAGGAGGGTCCGGCATGACCGGGACCATGAACGGGACACCGAAGACGGAACTCCCGGCGGAACCCCTGCTGGTGGCCGAGGACGTGGTCGTGGAGTACCCGGCGAAAGGCTGGCGCAAGCCGCCGTTCCGCGTGCTCAAGGGGGTGTCGATCACGATCGGCGCGGGCGAGACGCTCGGGCTTGTCGGTGAGTCGGGTTCGGGCAAGACGACGCTGGGCCGGGCCGTCCTCGGACTGGTGCCGGTCGCCTCCGGCGCCGTCCGCTACCGCGGCAAGGTCATCTCGGGCCTGGGGGCGAAGGAGCGCCGCGCGCTTAGTGACGACATCCAAGTCGTCTTCCAGGACCCGTACACCTCGCTCAATCCGGCGATGACGGTGACCGACATCCTCAGCGAGCCGCTGCGGGTCGCGGGCGCCTCCCGGGCGGAGGCCGAGAAGCGGGTGAGGGACCTGCTCGACCAGGTCCGGCTGCCAGCCGACGCCGGGGAGCGGCTGCCACGGGAGTTCTCCGGCGGGCAGCGCCAACGCATCGCCATCGCCCGGGCGTTGTCCCGGGACCCGAGGGTCATCGTCTGCGACGAGCCGGTCAGCGCACTGGACCTTTCGACGCAGGCCCGGGTGCTGGACCTGTTCGTCGAGATCCAGGAACGCACCGGCGTCGCCTACCTCTTCGTCACCCACGACCTCTCCGTCGTTCGGCACATCAGCCACCGGGTGGCGGTCATGTCCGACGGTGAGATCGTCGAGACCGGGGATGCCTCGACCGTCACTACCACACCTCAACACCCTTACACCAAGCGCCTGTTGCTCGCCGCGCCCGTGCCGGATCCGGGACGTCAGGCGGAACGCCGGGCCGAGCGGCAGAGGCTGGCGGCGGCCATGGCGGCCCACACCTCCGCGAACACCTCCGTCACCGCCTCGACGTCGGGAGACCGCGCATGACCCTGCCCAACCCCACCGTCCCCGGCTTCCACCCGGACCCCAGCGTCACCCGCGTCGGCGACGACTACTACCTCGCCTGCTCCAGCTTCGAGTACCTCCCCGGCATACCGCTGTTCCACAGCCGCGACCTGGTCCACTGGGAGCAGATCGGCAACGTCGTGACCCGACCGGGGCAGTTGGCGGTGGAGAAAGTCCCCACCCTCGGCGGAGCATGGGCGCCGACGATCCGGTTCCACGACGGCCGCTTCTGGCTGGTGGTCACCGACGCCATGGGACGCGGCAGTCTGATCTTCACCGCCGAACGGGCCGAGGGACCCTGGTCCGACGGCATCGTCATGCAGGGGATGAACGGCATCGACCCGGACCTCGCCTGGGACGCGGACGGCACCTGCTTCGTCACCTACTCGGGTCTGCAACTCGACGGCGACCGCGCCGGCGAGCATCTGGGCGTCCAGCAGGTCCGCATGGACCTCGACACCGGCCAAGCCCTCGAAGAACCAAGGTCGTTGTGGTCGGGCACCGGCCTGATGTTCCCCGAGGCACCACACCTCTACGAGATCGACGGCACCTGGTACCTCCTGATCGCCGAGGGCGGCACCGAGCGCGGGCACTCCGTGAGCGTCGCCCGCGGCACCCGTCCGGACGGCCCCTTCGAGGGCTGCCCGGCCAACCCGGTGCTCAGCGCCCGCAGCACCGCCCGCCCGGTCCAGAACACCGGCCACGCCGATCTCGTGCGCACCCCCGACGGCGGCTGGGCGCTGATCCTGCTGGGGATGCGACCTGGCGGCCTGACCAGGGCCTTCTCCCCCATGGGCCGCGAGACGTTCAGCACCTCGCTGGAATGGGTCGACGGTTGGCCGGTCGTGCAGCCGGTCCACCTGACCCCGCCGACCGGACCGGTTGAGCGGCACGAGGACTTCACCGACGCCGAACTAGGCCCGGAATGGCTCTCGATACGGACGCCGGCCGCCGACTGGTCCTCGCTCACCGAGCGCCCGGGCCACCTCGTCGTACACGCCGACGGCTCCACCATGGACGACCCCCGGCCACGGTTCGTCGGCCGCCGCCAGCAGCATCAATCCGCCGTCTTCTCGGTCCGGGTGGACAGCGCCGCTGGGGTCGGCGGGCTGAGCCTGCGGATCGACGAACGTCATCACTACGACATCGAGGTGGGCGCCGGTGTCGCCCGTGCCCGCGCCCGGGTGGGCGGGCTCAGTCAGACCTGGGAGCAGCCGGTCCCCGCCGGGGTGGTGACCCTGCGGATCGAGACCGAGCAGGTCAGCGGCATGGACCTCGACGCCCTCGGCCCGGACGTGGTCCGTCTGTCCGTCGACTCCGGCACCGGCCCGGTCGAACTCGCCGCGCTGGACGGCCGCTATGTCTCCGCGGAGACGGCGGCGTCCTTCACGGGCCGGGTCGTCGGTATGTACGCAGCTGAAGGATCGGTCGCCTTCGACCGGTTCAGCTACCGGGGCGAGGACTGACGCCATGCTCTTCGGAGCCGCCTACTACACCGAGTACCAGCCGTACGAGCGACTCGCGCAGGACCTCGATCTGATGGCCGAGGCCGGGTTCAGTGTCATCCGGGTGGGCGAGTCGGTCTGGTCGACCTGGGAACCCCGCGAGGGTCAATTCGCCCTCGACTGGCTGCAACCGGTGCTCGACGCAGCCCACGAGCGCGGCATCAAGGCGATCGTGGGCACCCCGACCTACGCCGTCCCGCCGTGGCTGCGCCGCAAGTACCCGGAGACGGCGGCCCGTTCACGCACCGGGGAGCCGATCCCGTACGGCATGCGGCAGGACGCGGACTACTCGCACCCGGCCTTCCGGCACCTCGCCGAGCGGCTGGTCCGCAAGATCGTGGGACGCTACGCCGACCATCCGGCGGTCATCGGCTGGCAGGTCGACAACGAGCCCGGCCTGCGGCTCTTCCACAACGACTCGGTGTTCCAGGGCTTCCTCGACCACCTCCGCGAGCGCTACGGCGACGTCGAGACGCTCAACCACCGCTGGGGGCTGACCTATTGGTCCCACCGGCTCCAGGACTGGGCGGACCTGTGGACCCCCGACGGCAACTCCACTCCGTCGTACGACCTCGCCTGGCGCCGCTACCAGTCGCGGCTGACTCAGGAATACATCACCTGGCACGCCGAGTTGGTCCGCGGCCTGGTACCGGAGCACCACTTCGTCACCACCTGCGTCGCCCTCGGTCAGCAGGGGCTGGACATCTCGGCCATCGGCCAGCCCCTGGACGTCGCCGGGGCGAACATCTACTACGCCACCCAGGACGGGCTCGCGCTGCCGGGCTCCGACGAGCCGGACGGCGGACTGTACCCGTTCTTCGTCTCCTGGTCAGGGCCCGCCTGGCTCTATCTCCAGAACGACATGGCACGCGGCATCCGCCAGGAACCCTTCCTCGTCATGGAGACCAACGCCACCTCGATCGGCGGCTCCGCGGACAACTTCCCCCTCTACCGGGGCCAGGCCCGCCAGGCCGTGTGGAGCATGGTCGCGCGCGGCGCCAGGATGATCGAGTACTGGCACTGGCACTCCCTGCACTACGGCGCCGAGACCTACTGGGGCGGCATCCTCGGGCACAGCCTGGAGCCCGGCCGAACCTACGAGGAACTCTCCCTGATCGCCGGGGAGTTGCGGCAGGCCGGCGATGCGATCGAGGGACTGCGGCCCCGCAGCGACGTAGGCATGCTGCTGTCCGCCGAGAGTCGCTGGGCGATGGAGTTCATGGGGCCGCTCCGGGGCAACTCCCCTGCCTGGTTCGGCGATCCGCAGTCCTACGACCGCATCGTCGCTGCCTTCTACCGGGGGCTGTTCGACGCCGGATTGTCCGTCGACATCGTTTCCCCGGAGCAACTTCCTTCGAATCCGGTGGTGTTGGTGGACCGATGGCCGGTGCTGGTGGTCCCGGCGCTGTACATCGCGGACGACGCGACACTCGATCTGCTGCGCCGGTACGCGGAAGCCGGCGGCCATCTCCTCCTCACAGCCCGCACCGGGTACGCCGACGAGGAGGCCGTCGCCCGGCACACGGTCATGCCCGGAGTGCTGCGCCCCGCGGCGGGCGCGTCCTACCAGGAGTTCACCAATGTGTTGACGCCGGTCACGATCACCGAGGGGGACGGAACGGCTAACGGCCCCAGCCTGCACGGGCATGCCACGGCATGGGCCGACGGGCTGGTCCCGGAGGGGGCGACCGTGCTCGCCGGATACGACCATCCGCACCTGGGCCAGTTCGCGGCCGTCACCACCCACGAACACGGCGCCGGCCGCGTGACGTACATAGGCACCGTCCCGGACCGCGAACTCGCGCACAGCCTCGCGGGCTGGGTCGCCTCGGTCTCCCTTCCGGCCGACGCCTGGCGCGCGGACCGACCGGCATCCGTCACGTGCACGTCGGCCACCACCGCCGACGGCGCCGTCCTGCGCTTCGTCCACAACTGGGCCTGGGATCCAGTCGACTACCGCCTGCCGGGAGACGTCCGCGACCTGTTCACCGGCGCGCGTCTCACCGCCGGAGACGCCCTTCCGCTCGGCCCCTGGGACGTCCGGGTCCTCGTCGAGAGCACGGGCGACGCCCCCACCGACCACACTTCACCGAGGAGGACGCCGTGACCCGGCAGCCCACCACCGACGCCCCGTCCGCGACTGACGAAGCCGAACTCGCCAGGCACCTCGGCGCGCTCACCCTGGAACAGAAGGTGCGGCTGCTGACTGGCGCGGACTTCTGGTCCCTGCACCCCGAACCCGCCGTCGGCCTGCGCAGACTGGTCGTCTCGGACGGACCGGCCGGAGTCCGCGGCGAACTGTGGGACGAGCGCAGCCCCTCCGCCAACGTGCCCTCGCCCACGGCCCTGGCCGCCACCTGGGACGAACCGCTGATCGAACGGCTCGGCGGACTGCTCGCCCACGAAGCACGTGGCAAGGGCGTGGACGTCCTCCTCGCCCCCACGGTGAACCTGCACCGAACCCCTTACGGCGGAAGGCACTTCGAGTGCTTCAGTGAGGACCCGCTGCTCACCGCCCGCATCGGTGTCGCCTATGTCCGTGGCGTCCAGGACGGCGGTGTGGCGGCCACCGTGAAGCACTTCGTCGGCAACGACTCCGAGACCCAGCGCATGACCCTCGACGCGCGGATCAGCGAACGCGCCCTGCGGGAGCTGTACTTGGCGCCGTTCGAACGGATCGTCGGCGAGGGCGGGGTCTGGGCGGTCATGGCCGCCTACAACGGGGTCAACGGGCACTCGATGACCGAGAGTCCGCTGCTGCGTGAAGTGCTGCACGGGGACTGGGGGTTCGACGGGTTGGTGATGTCGGACTGGTTCGCCGTCCGCACGACCGAGCCGTCCGCGCGTGCCGCGCTCGACCTGGTGATGCCCGGTCCGATCGGCCCGTGGGGCGACGCGCTGGTCGCCGCCGTACGCAAGGGCAAGGTCGACGAGTCGCTCGTGGACGACAAGGTGCTGCGGCTGCTGCGGCTCGCCGCCCGGGTCGGCGCGTTGAGCGACCTGCCTGAGGCGGTCCGGCCGCCGCGGTACGACGCCGTGTCGGTCGCGGCCCGGCTGCGCGAGACCGCCGCCGCCGGGTTCGTGCTGGCCCGTAACGAGGACGCCGCACTGCCCCTGGACCGGGGGGTGTTGACGAGGGTCGCCGTCCTGGGCCCCAACGCCGCCACGGCCCGGACCCTCGGCGGCGGCAGCGCCACCGTCTTCCCGCCCTACACCGTCTCCCCGCTCGACGGCATCCGCGCCGCCCTGGGCGAGGACGTCGAGGTCACCCACGGAATCGGCGTCACACCGCAGACCCGCATCCCCGTTGCGGCGCTGTCCTACCTCCGCCACCCTGACGGCTTCGGCGAGGGCGTGGAGGTGCGTTTCCTGTCCGCTGACGGCACCCTGCTCGGCTCCGAGCGCCGCGCCGGGGGCGCCTACACCTGGATGGGGTCCTACGGGCCCGGGGTGCCCACCGAGCAGGTCGCCCGGGTGGAGGTGCACACCGTGATCCGCGCGGCGGACGCCGGCCGGTACGCGATCGGCGGTTCCGGGATCGGGCGTTTCCGGTTGGCCGTCGCGGGGGTCGAGGTGTTCGACGTACGGCTTCAACTCCCGCCGGGCGCAGACCTGGTGGAGGGGCTGATGACTCCGCCTCAGCACCTTCACACCGTCGATCTGGCCGCGCACGAGGAGACCCCGGTCGTCCTCACCCACGACGTCGACTCCGTCTCCGCGGGCGACTCCATCGGCGACGCGGTCACCATGTTCCAGCTCAACCTCCAGCCCCCGCACGGCAGTGACGACGAGGAGATCGAGCGGGCCGTGGCCCTCGCCCGCGCGGCCGAGGTCGCCGTGGTCGTGGTCGGCACCACGGAGGAGGTCGAGAGCGAGGGATTCGACCGCGACAGCCTGGCCCTGCCCGGCCGCCAGGACGAACTCGTCCGCCGCGTCGCCGAGGCCAACCCGCGGACCGTCGTGGTGGTCAACTCCGGTGCTCCGGTGCTGCTTCCGTGGGCCGAGGAGGTGGCGGCGGTGCTGCTGGCCTGGTTCCCCGGGCAGGAGTTCGGCAACGCGCTCGCCGATGTGCTGTTGGGGGTGCGGGAGCCGGGTGGCCGGCTGCCGACGGGTTGGCCGGTGTCCGAGCGGGGGCTGCCAGCGACCGTGCCGGTCGACGGCGTTCTCGCCTACGACGAGGGTCTGTTCATCGGCTACCGGGGCGATGGGCGCGCCGGGTGGCAGCCGCCCCGATACGCCTTCGGACACGGACTCGGGTACACCACCTGGGAGTACGTCTCGATCGACGTGCCCGATGAGGTGCCGACCGTCTTCGACTTCACGGCCGAGATCCGGATACGCAACACCGGCACCCGGCACGGCAAGGAGGTCGTGCAGGTCTACGCCGGCCGCCCGGGCGGTGCCGTCGAGCGACCGGTCCGCTGGCTCGCCGGGTTCGCGGTGGTCGAGGCGGGGGCCGGCGAGGAGGCCGTCGCGACGGTCACCGTGGACGCGCGGGCGTTCGAGCACTGGGACACCGAAGCGGGCGACTGGGCGGTCGAGTTGGGGACCTTCACACTGGAGGCGGGCCCGTCGTCGACGAACCTTCCTCTCACCGCCGACATCGCCGTCAACCGCGCATGACCACTCCACAAAAGGAAACGGCCGCCGCCCCCTGGCAGCAGACCGAGTTCACCCTGACCGGGGCACTCGACTACGCCAACCCCTACACCGATGTCGACGTATGGGCCGAGTTCACCCACGAGTCGGGGACGGTCCTGCGCCGCCCGGCCTTCTGGGACGGCGGCCGGGACTGGAAGGTCCGGTTCGCCTCCCCTCTCACGGACGGCAACTGGACCTGGCGCAGCGGCAGTTCCGTCGCGGACGAAGGACTGTCGGGGCAGAGCGGAGTGCTCGTCGTCCGCCCTGCCCCGGACGACGGCAACGCATTCCACCGGCACGGCTTCTGGCGGATGTCGCCCGGCGGACGCAGCCTGGTGCACGCCGACGGGACGCCCGCGCTGCTGGTCGGCGACACCGCCTGGGCCCTGCCCTGGCGGGCGACCGAGGAGCAGGTCGCGCGGTACGCCGCCGACCGGCGGGCCAAGGGCTTCAACGCGGCTCTGCTGATGAGCGTCCAGCCCGACATGGACGCGCGCGGACCGCGCGACCGCACCGCTGACGAGGGGTTCGACGTCGGCTTCGAGGACCTGCCCACCGGGCACGTGAATGTGCTGAACCCGGCGTACTTCCAGTACGTGGACCGGCTGATCGGCATCCTGCGCGAGCACGGGATCGTCCCCGTGCTCCAGCCGCTCTTCCACGGGTTCGGCTGGAAGGGCCTGCGGGTGGCGGGTCCGGTGGTCCCGCCGCAGGAGTACGCCCGCTACTGCCGCTATCTCGTGGCTCGTTACGGCGCCGCCCCCGCCGTCTACCTGGTCGGCGCCGACGGCGGGGGCCACGAACCGCAGATCGCGGCGGGCGGCGCGGAGGTCGGCCGCTGGGACGGCTACGGCCAGCCCTGCGGCATCCACTACCGCCCGCACGCCGACAACAACGCCCACCAGAGCGAGAGTTGGCTGCACTTCCAGTGGTGCCAGACCGGCCACATGGGCGGGCACGTCCAGGAACGGGTCGCGGACATGTGGCGCAACACCCCGGCCAAGGCGGTCGCGAACGGCGAGCCGACCTACGAGAACACCGGCCGCCCCGGCCGTGCCGCGGGCTGGTGGCAGGGGCACGAGGCCTGGAGCAACCTCTGCGCCGGCGGCACGATGGGCGCGGTGTACGGCGCGGCGAGCCTGTGGCAGTGGCGACTGCACGCCGCCGAACCCGGGCACGAGGAGTTCTTCCTGGCGGAGGGCGCCGGCTGGCGGGAGGCACTGGACTTCGAGGGCTCACGCCACGTCGGTCTCGTCTCCCGAATCCTGGCGGGCCTGCCACTGACGGACATGCACCCCGACTGGCGCTCAGCCCTGGCCCCCCGGGGCCTGTCCGTCCCCGGCGTGCTGTACCTCTGCTACGCGGAGGAGGGCGGCCCGTTGTTCATCACCGATCCGGCGAACGTCCCGCTCCCCTACCGGGTAGTGGACCCTCGGACCGGCGAGACCGTCCGCGAGGGCGTGCGCGCCACCGCCGACGAGCCCGTACCCGACGAGGGCGGAGCACCGAGGGTGTACATCTGCCATGACCCGAACGGGAGTTGAACCCGTGTACGTCACACCGCCCACCTTCGAGCACCACCGCGAGCCCCTGGGCATCGGCGAGTCCACGCCCCGCCTGAGCTGGCGCACGGTCACCGACACCGAGGACTGGCGACAGGCCGCCCACCAGGTGGAGATCAGCGCGGCCGACGGCACCGTCCTCGCGGACACCGGCCGCGTGGAGTCCGCCGAGTCCGTCCTGGTGCCCTGGCCGGGCCCGCGCCTCGGCTCCCGCGAACGAGTCGGCGTACGCGCACGCGTCTGGGGCGAGGGAGATCACGAACCCTCGCCCTGGTCGGTGACTTCGTACGTCGAAACCGGCCTCCTGGACCCGGCCGACTGGACGGCCCGCCCCGTCACCCCCGATCACTCCCCCACCGAGGAACCGCTGCCCGTCGCCCTGCTCCGCCGCGACTTCACCCTCACCGGTTCCGTCGCCTCGGCCCGGCTGTACATCACCGCGTACGGCGTCTACTCGGCCGAGATCAACGGCGAGCCCGTCGGCGACCACGTCCTGGCCCCCGGCTGGACCTCCTACCAACACCGCCTGCGCTACCAGACCTTCGACGTCACCTCACTGCTCCGGACCGGCGAGAACACCATCGGAGCGCTGCTCGGCGAGGGTTGGTACACCGGACGTCTGGGCTTCCACGGCGGCAGACGCAACATCTACGGCGAACACCGCTCGCTCCTGGCCCAGTTGGAGATCGCGTACGCCGACGGCACGACGGAGACCGTCCGCACCGACGAACACTGGCGCACGACGGCCGGTCCCGTGCTGCGTTCGGAGATCTACGACGGTGAGGTCTACGACGCGCGGCGAGAGCGGCCGGGATGGTCCACGCCGGGACACGACACGTCGGACTGGGCGCCCGTTCGTGAACTGCCGCCTCCACGGGCCGAGTTGGTGGCGCCGACGGGACCGCCCGTACGACGCACCCAGACCGTCGCCCCGGTCTCGGTCATCACGACGCCGTCCGGGAAGACCGTCCTGGACTTCGGCCGGAACCTGGTCGGCCGACTGCGCATCCGCGTCTCGGGCCCCGCCGGCCATGAGATCACCCTGCGCCACGCCGAGGTGCTGGAGGACGGCGAACTGAGCACCCGCCCGCTGCGGTTCGCGGCCGCCACGGACACCTACGTGCTGCGCGGCGAGGGTGTGGAGGCGGGCGAAGGTCCGGGAGCGGGCACAGGAGTCGAGACCTACGAACCGCACTTCACTTTCCACGGTTTCCGGTACGCCGAGGTCGGGAACTGGCCCGGACCGCTCGACCCCGCCGCCATCGAAGCGGTCGTGGTGCACACGGACATGGCCCGCACCGGCTGGTTCGAGTGCTCCGACCCGCTGGTCGGCCAACTGCACGAGAACGTCGTACAGAGCATGCGCGGCAACTTCCTCGACGTCCCGACGGACTGCCCGCAGCGCGACGAACGCATGGGCTGGACCGGCGACATCCAGGTCTTCGCGCCCACCGCCACCTTCCTCCACGACTGCTCCGGCATGCTGACCAGCTGGCTGCGCGACCTGTCGGCGGAGCAGTTGGCGCGACCGGACGGCGTGCCGCCCCTGGTCGTCCCCGATGTGCTCCCCCCGGACACCTTCCAGAGCCTAGGGGCGCAGGCCGTGTGGGCCGATGTCGCCGTGCTCCTGCCGTGGACCCTGTACCAGCGCTTCGGGGACCTGGAGGTGTTGCGCACCCAGTACCCGAGCATGCGGGCCTGGGGCGAGGCCACGATCCGGCTCACCGCCGAGAGGGACGGGCTGTGGCGGCAGGACTTCCAACTCGGGGACTGGCTGGACCCGCAGGCCCCGCCGGACCGGCCGGGCGAGGCGCGGACCGACGGCGATCTCGTCGCCAACGCGTACGTCGTCCGCTCCGCGGAGGTGCTCGCCGAGGTCGCCGAACTCCTGGACGGCGCCGGGCACTTGGGCGGTGTCGGGCACGTGGACGGCAAGGAGGACACGGTTCGCTTCCGTGCCCACGCACAGGCGGTTCGCGAGCGATTCGCCGATCACTTCGTCACCCCTGACGGCCTGCTGTCCTCGGACACCCAGACCGCCTACGCCCTGGCCATCGCCTTCTCGCTGCTGCCGACGGAACGTCAACGGCGGGGCGCGGCAGCACGGTTGGCCGAGATCGTGCGCCGCGCTTCCTTCCGTATCGCCACCGGTTTCACGGGCACGCCGCTGATCTGCGATGCCCTGTGCCTGGCGGGCGAGCCCCCACTCGCCTACCGGATGCTCCTGGAGAAGGACTGTCCGTCGTGGCTCTACCCGGTGACCATGGGCGCCACCACCGTCTGGGAGCGCTGGGACTCGATGCTGCCCGACGGCACCGTCAACCCCGGCGAGATGACCTCCTTCAACCACTACGCGCTCGGAGCCGTGGCCGACTGGCTGCACCGTACGGTCGGGGGTCTCGCCGCCGCCGAACCCGGGTGGCGACGGTTGCGCATCGCTCCGGTCCCGGGTGGCGAGCTGGCCTGGGCGAGGGCGGCCCACGACACCCCATACGGGCGGGCCGAAGCCGGTTGGCGCATCGAGGGCGCCGAGGCGGACACCCTCGTCGTGGAGGCCCTCGTACCCCCGGGCGTCCGGGCCGAGGTCCAGCTCCCCGACGGCAGCGCTCCGTTCGAGATCGGCTCGGGACGCCACACGTTCCGGTGCCCCTACGCCGCTTCTGCCTGAACGCCCAGCTCCACACGACCGCCGCGCCAGCCAGGCAAAGCCGGTGACCTGCGGGTTCCGCTCTTAATCTGTCTTGTGAATCGTCCGGACATACTGGACTCAGGCGGCGGCCCGATCTTCGCCCCGGCACGGAGCCCGGCACGGAAGTGAGAGAGCGTGATGTCGATGGCGCGGCGCAAGCCGGAGGTCCTCGTGGTGGACGACGACCAGGGCGTCCGCCAGGCTCTGCGGCTCGGGCTGTCCGTCGAGGGCTTCGACGTCCGGGAGGCCGACACGGGAGAGTCCGCGCTGGAGGCGGTCGCCGCCCGGCTGCCCTCGGTCGTCCTGCTCGACGTGGTCATGCCCGGCCTGGGCGGGGTCGAGGCCGTACGCCGGCTGCGGGAGCAGGGGCGCACCATCCCGGTGTGCATGCTCTCGGCCCGCGACGAGGTCGACGACCGGGTCGCGGGTCTGGCGGCCGGTGCCGACGACTACGTGGTCAAGCCGTTCTCGGTGGTGGAACTGGCCGCGCGGTTGCACGCGCTGGTCCGGCTCCACGAGACCAGCAACGAACGTCCTCTCGTCCTGGGCGACCTCGCCATCGAGCCCGTCCGCCGCGAGGCCACCCGCGCCGGGCGCGAACTGGGGCTGACGACAAGGGAGTTCGACCTCCTGATGGCGCTCGCGCAGCGGCCCGGACAGGTGTTGAGCCGGACCCAGCTGCTGGAGCAGGTGTGGGGTTACACCTGGGACGTGGACACCAATGTGGTCGACGTGTTCGTCGGCTATCTGCGCAAAAAGCTGGAGGCCGGCGGCGAGCAGCGGATCCTGCGGACGGTGCGCGGCGTCGGATTCGCGCTGCGGCCATGAGACTTCCCCTCCCGCGCAGCCTGCGCTCACAGATCACCGCGAGTGTCGCGTTCCTGGTCGTGGTGGTGGTCGGCCTGGCCGGGCTGATCATCGTGGACCGGATCGACCACCGCGATCGCACCGACGTCGACCGGCAACTGACCGTGCGCGCGGAGAAGGCCCAGGGAGACGCGTACAAGCTGCTCTCCAAAGGGGACGGCGCGGGCGGCGACGGGGGTGACGACTACGGGGGCCTGCTGGCGGGCAGCCAGTCGCTCGTCCGCCTGATCTCCGGCGGCAGGATCATCGACTCGCGGGGCGACCAGCCCGGCGTGGACATTCCCGTCCCCGTGACCGACGGCCTGAGCACCGTGCGAGTCGGCGGGCAGTCCTGGCGTTCTCTGGTGGAGCCCGTGGACACAACCGGCGACGGCACCGACGACGCCTACATCCAGGTGCTGCAGGATCTCGACCCGATCGAGCAGCGGGTCGCCGACAACACGCGCATCGTCGCGGGGGTGGCGGCGCTGGCCACCCTGGTCGCGGGCGGTGGCGTCTGGCTGATCACGCGGGTGATCCTGAAACCGCTCCAGCGCCTGCGCACCGGCGCCCAGCGCATCCGCCCCGCGGACACCTCCCGGCTGCTCCCCAAGGTCACGCGCCCCCAGGAAGTCGCCGACCTGTCCGCCTCCCTCAACCGCATGCTGGGCCAGCTCCAGACCAGCATGCAGGCCACCCGCCGCTTCACCGCGGACGCCGGTCACGAACTGCGCACCCCACTGACCACGCTCGGCATGAACCTGGAGACACTCCAGCGCAACCCCCAACTCCCCACCGCCCAGCGCCAGGAGGCCCTCGACGCGATGGCCGTCGAGCACCGGCGGATCACGGCCCTGCTGGAGGGCCTGCAGATCCTCGCCCGCGGCGACGCCCACGCGCTGCCGCCGCGGGCCACGGTGGATCTGCCCGCACTGCTGGACGAGGCGGTACGGCACGCCCGTAACCGCCACCCCGGCACGGCCTACGCCCTCCACATCGCCGCCTCCGAACCGGCTCCCCCTGTGGAGGGCTGGCCCGCCGGACTGCGGTTGGCCGTGGACAACCTCCTCAACAACGCCGCCCTGCACGGACGCCGACCCCACGGCCAGGTGCACGTCTCTCTCACCTGGGACGCGGACTCCGCGCGCATCACCGTCTCCGACGACGGTCCCGGGATCCCCGCCGAGCAACGTGATGCCGTCAAGGCGCGCTTCGCCCGCGGGCCCCATCCCCACAGCCACGGCTCCGGCCTGGGCCTGGCCCTGGTGCAGCAGCAGGCCGAACTCCACGGCGGCGCGCTCACGTTGGGCGACGCACCCGGCGGCGGACTGCTGGCGACGCTTTCGGTGCAGAGCGGGCGGACGGAACCGTAGGAGGAACGCCGTTCGGCGAATCAGGCTTCGCGCAGGAGCCAGCCGATCCGCAGTTCCTCCGCACCCGGCCGGAACACCCGCAGGAGTTCGGCGCGTTCAGGGTCGTCCTCGGGGAGGTTGTCGGCGAGAAGGGCCTGCGCGGCGAGTGTCTGGGGCCGGGCGCCGAGCGCGGCGCGCAGGTGAAGTGAGCGGCGCAGCATCGCCATCCGCTCGACGGGCTCCCTGTGCGCCGCGAGATGCCGGATGATGTAGGACTCGAAGAGGCCGTCACCGGTCTTCGTCGCGACTTCGAGAGACGCCTCGTAGAGCGGGAGGGCGCCGGCCCGGTCCTCGTCGATGTTGTCCAGCAGAACCGCCCAGTGATACTCGGCCCAAGCGCGCGTCTTCTCGTCGCCGCTCTCGACCGCGGCACGGTAGCCGGCCTCGGCGGTGGCGCGGTCGTCGGGCCGAGGGTCGCGCCGAAACAGCAGGCGGCTGTAGGCCAGTCGCCCCGCAAGCAACTGCCGGGTCGGCGACGCGGGATCGAGCACCTCGACCGCTTTCTCGGCCTCCTCATGCCCCTCGATCCGGAAGAACCAGCCGTCGACGGCGATCTCCGCGCGCAGCTCGGGCTCGGCGTCCGGGCCCAGGACGGCGAGCGCGGCGTCCCACTCCCCGAGCATGTACAGACGGCGGGCTACGTAGGTGTCATCAGCTACCATGACGCCTACATTAAGAAGCGGCGATGTAGGTGGTCAAGTGCAATACGGTGACTACGTCGGCAACGTGGTGCGGTTGGCCGTCGAGCTGGCCAATACCGGAACTCTCGATGAGCAAGGGGAACTTGCCTCCAGGTTCTTCGCGGAGCACGAGGTCACTCCGCCGCCGCGCGGCGACTACGGCGAGCTGCCGAACCTCGTACGCACGGCCCTGGCGCAGTCGGTCGACGGCACGGCCCCCGACGCCGTGCACCGCCTGCTGCGCGACTATCCGCCGGAGATGCACCTGTCCGACCACGACGGTCTCGGCGGCTGGCACATCCACTTCAGTCGCAACGGCACTCCGGCCGAGCGCTGGGTCGGTCAGCTGATCGCCGCCCAGCTCGCCCTGGTCGCCGCCGGGGACCCGGCGGTGACACTGGGACGGTGCGCCGCGGCCGGGTGCGAGAACTACTTCGTGGACCAGTCACGGAACCGGACACGCCGGTTCTGCTCCAACGCGTGCGCGAGCCGGACGACGGTGGCGGCGTATCGGGCACGGTCGGCGAAGAACTCGTAGCGGACGAGTTGAACCGCGATCACTCCCTCCCGGAGGCCCATGAATCGGCCGCTCGAAGAGCGGGGCCTCCGCCCGCACCCGTTCGCCCTACCCACTCGGGTCCGCGTGGGTCGTGACGGCGAACTCAACGTCTTCGCAAGCCCGGCCGATCCCGGACACCCGCACCGCTGGGGCCTCCAGTAGGCCGTCCCGGAGGGCTGAGATCTGGCCTCAGAGTTCTTGTGATCCTCGCCCTATTTCAGGGTGATGCCCGCGCTGCTCTGCCTGCGGCAGAACAGCGGCCGGACCGGGCGCGACGATCACTACAGTCCAGGCTCATGACGACGACGATTACGACGCGTACGGTCGAGTACCCGGCCGACGGTCTGACAATGATCGGGCACCTCGCGCTCCCGGCCGGTGTCGACCGTCGGCCCGCGGTGCTGCTCGGACCAGAGGGCACGGGGCTCAGCGACGTGGAGCGCCGCCGGGCCGATGCTCTTGCCGAGTTGGGATACATAGCGCTGGCCTTCGACCTGCACGGCGGGCGCTATTTGAGCGACCCCGAGGAGATGCTGGCCCGTTGCCTGCCGCTGCTCGCCGATCCCGACCGGATGCGGAGCATCGGTCATGCGGCGCTCGACGTGTTGCGCACCGAACCGCGGACCGACCCTGACCGGATCGCCGCCATCGGTTATGGCACCGGGGGCGCCGTCGGGCTGGAACTCGGGCGCGACGGCGTCGACCTGCGCGCGATCGGCACAGTCAACGCACTGACCACGGGCCGACCGGGCGAGGCGGCGCGCATTCGCTGCCCGGTGTGGGCCGGGGTCGGGTCGGAGGACCCGATCATGCCGCCCGCGCAACGGGACGCGTTCACCGCCGAGATGCAGGCCGCGGGCGTCGACTGGCGCCTCGCGGTCTACGGCGGGGCCTTGCACGCCTTCCACCATCCGCCGGTCGACCACCCCACGGTCCCCGGCGTCGGCTACCACCCACAGCACCCCGGCGTCCGCTCCGACTTCGACGGAGACGGATACGGCGATCTCGTCGTCTCCGAC
>NZ_JBSFLV010000053.1:0-61630 GCF_053599215.1 Streptomyces sp. NPDC001002
TGGCGTCCATCAGCATCTCGGGCCGCGGCGGGCAGCCCGGGAGATAGATGTCGACCGGCACGATGTGGTCGACGCCCTGGACGATCGCGTAGTTGTTGAACATGCCGCCCGAGGAGGCGCAGACCCCCATGGAGATGACCCACTTGGGGTTCGGCATCTGGTCGTAGACCTGCCGCAGCACCGGCGCCATCTTCTGGCTGACCCGGCCCGCGACGATCATCAGGTCCGCCTGGCGGGGCGAACCGCGGAAGACCTCCATGCCGAAGCGCGCCAGGTCGTAGCGGCCGGCGCCGGTGGTCATCATCTCGATGGCACAGCAGGCGAGGCCGAACGTGGCCGGGAAGACGGACGACTTGCGCACCCAGCCCGCGGCCTGCTCGACGGTGGTCAACAGGAAGCCGCTCGGCAGCTTTTCTTCGAGTCCCATGTTTTAAAGGCCCCTCAGTCCCATTCCAGGCCGCCGCGCCGCCATACGTACGCGTACGCGACGAAGACGGTGAGCACGAAGAGCAGCATCTCCACGAGCCCGAAGATCCCCAGGGAGTCGAAGGTGACGGCCCAGGGGTAGAGGAAGACGATCTCGATGTCGAAGACGATGAAGAGCATCGCCGTCAGGTAGTACTTGATGGGGAAACGCCCGCCGCCGGCCGGCGTGGGGGTCGGCTCGATCCCGCACTCGTAGGCCTCGAGCTTGGCCCGGTTGTACCGCTTCGGACCGATCAGCGTGGCCATGACCACGGAGAAGATCGCAAAGCCTGCCCCGAGGGCTCCCAGTACGAGGATGGGCGCATACGCGTTCACCGCTCCTCGCTCCTCTCAGTCGGCACTGACTGCTGGCGATGGCACCGGGCCCGCTGCCGCCCCACCGGATCCCCGAACACCTCGCGTCCCAGCGAAGATCGAGAACATGTGAAGCAGGTCACAAGCCCAACTGCCTCGCATCTTATGCCCGGCGCTCTGTGATCTGCGACACGGGGTATTGCACAAGCTTTGTGATCTCCACCACCTGACGAAGGATCATGAAGTCGGATGAGCGGTGATCTTCATACGTGAAGCGTCCGAGTGATCACCAGAGGTGACATTTCCGCTCGTCGGCGCAGTTCGAGGCGGGCGTCTCCATATCAAGAGGCTTCCCGTGCATGCAAATTGGTGCTGGACGTGACGCCTTGGTAGAGGGCGGCATTCACACATCAGAGGGAGGTGCGCGGCGCGATGTGGACACGTGCACACATTCACGAGCGAGTGAGGATCCGGGGCGCGCTCATGACGCAGCCGCCGCTGTGACCGTTGCGTGACCTCCGCCACATCCATGAGAGGCGACCGAGAGCGGGGCTTGGCCACTTGTCTCAACCGGTGGTAGGCCGCGGGCAATTCGGGCGTAACGACGAAAGAGCGTGATCACGGGCCGATCGGGCTCCGCCCGCAATGTCCGTTACGGCGTCAATAAGGAACGCCACGCCCGGGATTGTGGGGACCCATTGAGTAAATGTGGCGCACCACACGTTTCTTGAAGGTATGGAGGAGCCCCTGATACCGGTTGGACTCATGTCCCACACCGCTCACATACGCAGCCACCGGAAACCCCGCCGCAACGCGACGACTTCGATCGCGGTGCGTGCCGGAGTCGCCGGTGGCGTACTCAGTCTGGCAGCGGCGGGCGCGTCGGCCTCGGCGAGCGCCGCCGAGCCGGTGACCCAGACCCTCGAACTGCCCACCCTGACCGCCGACCTGTCCACTCAGGTCGCCCAGTCCGCGGATGCCACGCAGCAGACAGCCGCGAACTACCAGTTGCGTGCCGAGCGTGACGCGGCCGCCGCAAAGGCCGCGAAGCAGGCCAAGGTCGACCTCGCGGACGCCAAGAAGAAGGCGGAGGCCAAGAAGAAGGCGGAAGCGGCCCGCAAGGCCGCCGCCGAGGAGGCAGCCAGCCGCAGCACCCAGCGGCCCACGCTCACCGCCTCGACTCCCTCGACCACCACGACGAGTTCGTCGACGGCCACCGGCTCGGCGGCCGCCATCGTCAACTTCGTCAAGGCGCAGGTCGGCAAGGCGTACGTGTCCGGCGCGACCGGTTCGTCCGCCTATGACTGCTCCGGTCTGGTGCAGACGGCCTTCAAGCAGGTGGGCATCAGCCTGCCGCGCGTCTCGCAGGACCAGTCGACGGCCGGCACCCAGGTGTCGCTGAGCAACCTGCAGCCGGGCGACATCCTGTACTGGGGCAGTGCGGGCAGCGCGTACCACGTGGCGGTGTACGTCGGTGGCGGCATGTTCGTCGGCGCGCAGAACTCCTCGACGGGCGTCGTCGAGAAGCCGCTGTCGTACGACCCGCCGACCGGTGCAGTGCGGGTGCTCTGAACCTGAGAGATTCGGACAGCTTGTGAGGGCCGCAGCCGCTCGGGGGCAGCGGCCCTCCCGGCGTCCGCCCGCGGGGCGCCGGTGCGGAACGTCCGTGGGTGCGGCCGGTGTTCTCCTGCGGCTGTCGGGCGCGTTCTGTTGTCATGGCTCCTGGGGGGCGGGAAGAAGCTGCCAAGGCCCGTAGGGCCCTCTCCTGCCCCTCCTCAGCGTCCTCACACGACAGGAGAGACAGCCATGCCCAGTGTGTTCGTCCAGGGAAAGCCCGTCGACGCGTATCCCCCGCTCGCGCCCGAGGCCCGGCGCGGGTCGGTGCGGCGCATCACCGAGGTCGGCGAAGAGGTCCTGCACAAGCCCTGCCGGGACATCACCGAGTTCGGCCCCGACCTCGCCGCGCTGATCGACGACATGTTCCTCACGATGTACGTCGCCGAGGGCGCCGGCCTCGCTGCGAACCAGGTCGGCGTCGATCTGCGGTTGTTCGTGTACGACTGCCCCGACGACGACGGGGTCCGGCACGTCGGGCACATCGTCAACCCGGTCATCGAAGCCCTCGACCCGACCGGACGCCGGCTGCTCGACGACAACGAGGGGTGCCTGTCCGTGCCGGGCGCCATCATGGAACTGCCCCGCCCGGACCTGGCCGTGGTGCGCGGCCTCGACAAGGACGGCGAGCCGATCGTCGTCGAGGGCACGGGGTACTTCGCCCGCTGCCTCGCCCACGAGACCGACCACGTCAACGGCCACGTCTACCTGGACCGCCTCTCCAAGCGCCAACGCCGGGACGCGCTGAGGCAGGTGGAGGAACACCGCGACGAGGTGTACGCCCGCCGGGCCGCCAACATCGAGGCGCTGAACAGCTAGGGCCTGCCCGGACAGACCCCGGCCGTCACCGTTGGCGGCGCCCGCTCGCGGTGACGGTCACGCCTTCGGGGCCACCTTGCTCAGGCCGTTGATGATGCGGTCCATCGCGTCGCCGCCCGTCGGGTCGGTGAGGTTGGCCAGCATCTTCAGGGTGAACTTCATCAACAGCGGGTGGGTCAGGCCGCGCTGGGCCGCGATCTTCATGACCTTCGGGTTGCCGATGAGCTTCACGAAGGCGCGGCCCAGCGTGTAGTAGCCGCCGTAGGTGTCCTTGAGGACGCGCGGGTAGCGCTGCAGGGCCAGTTCGCGGCTCGCGGGGGTCGGGCGGGCGTGGGCCTGGACGATGACGTCGGCGGCGATCTGGCCGGACTCCATGGCGTAGGCGATGCCCTCGCCGTTGAAGGGGTTGACCATGCCGCCCGCGTCGCCGACGAGCAGCAGCCCGCGCGTGTAGTGCGGTTGGCGGTTGAAGGCCATGGGGAGCGCGGCGCCGCGGATCGGTCCTGTCATGTTGTCCGGGGTGTAGCCCCAGTCCTCCGGCATGGACGCGCACCAGGCCTTCAGCACCTCGCGCCAGTCCAACTCCTTGAAGGAGTCGGAGGTGTTGAGCACGCCGAGGCCGACGTTGGAGGTGCCGTCGCCCATCCCGAAGATCCAGCCGTAGCCGGGCAGCAGCCGGTCCTCGCCGGGGCCGCGGCGGTCCCACAGTTCCAGCCAGGACTCCAGGTAGTCGTCGTCGTGGCGGGGCGAGGTGAAGTACGTCCGTACGGCCACGCCCATCGGGCGGTCCTCGCGGCGGTGCAGGCCCATCGCCAGGGACAGGCGCGTGGAGTTGCCGTCGGCGGCGACCACGAGCGGCGCGTGGAAGGTGACTTCGCGTTTGTCCTCGCCGAGTTTGGCGTGCACACCGGTGATACGGCCGGTGCGGTCGTCGACGATCGGGGCGCCGACATTGCAGCGCTCGTACAGCCGGGCGCCCGCCTTCTGGGCGTTGCGGGCGAGCTGCTCGTCGAAGTCGTCGCGCTTGCGGACCAGGCCGTAGTCCGGGTAGGAGGCCAGATCCGGCCAGTCCAGCTGGAGGCGGACGCCGCCGCCGATGATGCGCAGCCCCTTGTTGCGCAGCCAGCCGGCCTCCTCGGAGATGTCGATGCCCATGGCCACCAGCTGCTTGGTGGCTCGCGGGGTGAGGCCGTCGCCGCACACCTTCTCGCGCGGGAACTCGGTCTTCTCAAGGAGGAGTACGTCGAGTCCGGACTTGGCGAGGTGGTACGCGGTCGTGGAGCCGGCCGGCCCCGCGCCGACGACGATCACATCGGCGGTGCTTTCGGAGAGCGGATCGGTCACGGCGGGATCTCCCCAAGTTCGGAATCTGCGTGCCGACCGGCACTGGACAAGGGCAGTCTATTCAGCAGAATTGATCACCCGGCTGAAGGGCTGCCAACGTGAACCGAGCTCTGCCCGTCGTACGGCTGCGCGTCCCCACCGACGAGGACGCCGTGGCCTGGCACCGGATCTTCGACGACCCGGACGTGATGGAGTTCCACGGCGGCAGGGCCGCGGAGCTGTCCGTCTACGAGGAGCTCACCGCCCGCCAGCGCCGGCACGACGCCGAGCACGGCTTCTGCCTGTGGACCATGGTCGACGACACCGGCCGGGTGATCGGCTTCACCGGCGCCCAGCCCTGGCCGCAGGACTGGGGCCCCAAGGGCGAGATCGAGATCGGCTGGCGGCTCGGCCGGGAGTTCTGGGGCAAGGGGTACGCGACCACGGCCGCGCAGATGACCCTGGAGCGGTTGCGGGCGGCGGGCGTGCCGACGGTGGTGGCGATGGTCATCGCCGAGAACGAGCGGTCCATCGCGGTGACGCGGCGGCTGGGCATGCGGCTGGACGAGGTCTTCCGGACGCCGTCGAGCGACCGGGAGGGGCACTGCTACCGGCTCGACCTGTGAGGCGGCGGCGCGACACGTGAGGTGCCGGCGCGATCCGTGATCGTAGATGATCGGGAAAAGTCACTCACAGTAACTGACTGCTACAGAAAGACACTTGGACCTTCCGGTCGCCACCCCCAGGCGGTTACTCTGCCAGTACCGCTGGGGGTGACATCTGTGCGCTTAA
Source organism: Streptomyces sp. NPDC001002 (assembly GCF_053599215.1). Lineage (NCBI taxonomy): Bacteria > Bacillati > Actinomycetota > Actinomycetes > Kitasatosporales > Streptomycetaceae > Streptomyces > Streptomyces sp. NPDC001002. The sequence continues at coordinate 5,329 of NZ_JBSFLV010000053.1, forward strand.
CACCCAAAACACCCGAAGTGCGAGTGCCACGGCTGGTCGGTCTGATGGCCATGGACGCGCGCAGGACGGCCGAGGACACCGGCCTCTTCCTGAACGCGCCGGACCGGCCCGACTTCCACCAGACCGTGGTCGAGTACGTCGTCCGGCAGTACCCGCAGCCCAACGCCGAGGTGCCCCGGGACTCCGTGGTGTACGTGTGGTTCGACTTCGGTGAGGGCGACGGCGGTGGCGGGGTGCGCGAGCCGCGTCTGCCGAGGCCCCCCGGCGGCGGACTGCAGCGCGAACTGAACGAGCCGCGCGGCGGCGACCCGTACGCCTTCGTCAACTCGGCGTGAAGCCCGGCCCCGGCCCCGGCGGAGCCCTCAGCTCTGCTTGAAGCCGCGGTGCAGGGCGACCACGCCACCCGTGAGGTCGCGCCAGGCCACCTTCGACCAGCCGGCCTTCTGCAGGTGCCCGGCGAGCGCGGGCTGGTCGGGCCAGGCGCGGATGGACTCGGCGAGATAGACGTACGCGTCCGGGTTCGAGGACACCGCGCGGGCCACCGGCGGCAGCGCCCGCATCAGGTACTCGGTGTAGACGGTGCGGAAGGGCGCCCAGGTCGGGTGCGAGAACTCGCAGATCACGACCCGGCCGCCGGGCTTGGTCACCCGGTACATCTCGCGCAGCGCGGAGTCGTAGTCCTGCACGTTGCGCAGCCCGAAGGAGATCGTGACGGCGTCGAACACGTCGTCCCGGAAGGGCAGCTTCGTCGCGTCGCCCGCGGTGAACGGCAGCCAGGAGTGGTTCTTCTTGCCGACCTTGAGCATGCCGAGCGAGAAGTCGCACGGGACGACGTACGCGCCCGTGCGGGCGAACGGCAGCGACGAGGTCGCCGTGCCGGCGGCCAGGTCGAGGATCTTCTGCGCGGGCCGCGCGTCGACCGCCCTCGCCACCTCCTTGCGCCACACCCGGTCCTGGCCCAGCGACAGCACGTCGTTGGTCAGGTCGTACCGTTCCGCCACGTCGTCGAACATCGAGGCGACTTCGTGCGGCTGCTTGTTCAGGGAGGCGCGGGTCACCGGGCCATTCTTGCAGCACGGCCCCCGCCACCCGCTCAGGAGGGCAGCAGCCGCGGCCGCTTCTTCGCCGCCACGTCCTCCACCCAGCCGCACGCCAGCACGAACACCGCGATCAGGATCCAGCCGATCCCGAACATGAACCACTGGCTCTCCAGCGGCAGCCACTTCTCGAACGCGGGCACGTTCCAGAACTGGTCGATCAGCGGCACCGCCAGGATCAGCGCGATCTCGTGCCAGAGGTAGATGGTCACGGCCCGCGCGTTGAAGATCGTGACCACCCGGTCGGTCCGCCGGAACCGGGTCAGCCAGGCGAAGTCGATCCGGAAGTACGCCTTGGCCCACATCAGCAGCAGTACGAAGCCGGCCGACCAGAAGGCCTGGGCGAGCGGGATCTCGTCGAGGTCGTAGGTGCCGACCTCGCCCTGGTGCGAGAAGGCGTACCAGCCGCCGTAGCCGAGCGCGGCGAGCGAGAGGACGACCACCAGGGCGGGCTTCAGCCGCTCCAGCACGCCGTCGCGGTGCGCGAAGCCGAGCAGCCAGCAGAAGAGGTACGTCGACAGGTCCCACAGGGCGCTGCCGAAGCGGTTGTCGGGCCCGGCCCACAGGTAGTTGAGGACCAGGATCGGGGCCAGGGACAGCAACAGCACGAAGACTGGAGCGAGCCGGAAGACCCGTAGGAGCAGCGGGGAGAGGAGCACGAACCACAGGTACGTCCGCAGGTACCAGAGGATCTCCCAGGCCTGCTGGCCCCACGCGTTGCCCGGCGGATCACCGAGCGGCACGACCCAGTAGACGATCTCCCAGCCCGGCATCCAGTCGTGCACCAGCATCGCGAGGACGACGAAGACGCCCCAGAACCAGAACGGCGGCAGCAGCCTGCGCAGCCGGCTCTTCAGCACCTTGGCCGCGGGCCGCTCCAGCGACTTCGCCATGAGCGTGCCGGCCAGGCCGAACATGATGCCCATGGACGGGAAGACCATCCCGCACCAGGCCCACCCGAAGGTGTGATAGGTGACGACCCGGATGAGAGCGACCGCGCGCAGGGTGTCGAAGTAGCGGTCGCGGGCGGGGGGTTGAAGGAGCGGGAGCGGGGCGGTGCTCCGGACGCCCGGTTCAGCCGTACCCGCAGCTGTACCCGCAGCCGCGGGCACAGCCGTGGCAACAGGCACAGCCGCAGCCGTACTCGCGGGCGCCCCTCTTCTGTGCGAACCCAACTCAGCTCACCCCCGCCGGAGTTCCGACCTCGCCGGTGCGCTTGAGCTTCTGCCAGCGCAGGCGGCCGCCGGTGAGGGCGGTGATGCAGGAGTGGATGAGGACGAGGTACATCATCTGGCGGTAGGCCAGCTGTTGCAGCGGCATCATCAGCAGGTACCGGTACTTCTCGCGGTCCAGCCGGAAGGCGTACGCCGCGCAGAAGAGCTGGATGCCGAGGACCGCGAGCCACGCGTAGAGCGCCGCCTGGAAGTCGACGAAGATCATCGAGTACGCCGTGAACACGTCGATCAGCGGGGCGAAGACCGGCGTGACGATCTGGAAGATCACCACGAGCGGCATGCCGACCCGGCCGAAGCGGCCCGAAGGACCCTTGTCCGTAAGGGACTTGCGGTGCTTCCACAGCGCCTGCATGGTGCCGTACGACCAGCGGTAGCGCTGCGACCACAGCTGCTTGAGCGAACCGGGCGCCTCCGTCCAGGCCCTGGCGTGCTCCTGGTAGACGACCCGCCAGCCCGCGCGGTGCATCGCGATGGTGATGTCGGTGTCCTCGGCGAGGGTGTCCTCGCTCATGCCGCCGACCTGGAGCACCGCGTCCCGGCGGAACGCGCCGATCGCGCCCGGGATCGTGGGCATGCAGCGCAGCAGGTCGTACATGCGGCGGTCGAGGTTGAAGCCCATCACGTACTCGATGTGCTGCCAGGCGCCGATGACCGTGTCGCGGTTGCCGACCTTCGCGTTGCCCGCGACCGCGCCGACCTCGGGGTCGGCGAAGGGCTGCACCAGCTGGTGCACGGCCTCCGGCTCGAAGACGGTGTCGCCGTCCATCATCACGACGATGTCGTAACTGGCGCTGCGCACCCCGTTGTTGAGTGCGGCCGGCTTGCCCGCGTTCTCCTGGCGGATGACCCGGACGTTGGTCATGCCCAGTTCCCTGGCCGCCTGGCGGGCGATCTCGGAGGTGTCGTCGGTCGAACCGTCGTCGACGACGATGACCTCGATCGGATGCGTGCTCTTCGCCAGCGACTTGAGCGTGTTGGCGATGCACTCCTTCTCGTTGTACGCCGGAACGATCACGCTCACCGGCCGGGTGACGGTCGACCCCCAGCTGAACCGGCGTTTGTTGCGCTGTCTGTAATGCCGCCGGGCGAGGATCAGCATCATCCCGAACCGGCCCATGACGGCCACGCCCACGATGATCAGCCCGACGGAGAGCGCGGGCACGGTCCACTCGGCGACGGCGACGGCCAGCACAAGTGCCTTGCCCTCGTAGAGGGTTGCGCCGGTGGCGGTGCGGTGGGCGGCCTGGAGGCGGGCCTGGGCCACGGCGGCGGCATTTCCGCTGCCGTTCCCCTGTGCGCCCTGCGCTCCCGAACCGGCGTTCCCCGCCACGCCGTTCGGCCCGCCCGCTGTCTGCCCGGTCGCGCCGGGAACCGTCCCCGTCGCCGAACCGTTCGCCGCCGCCCGGCGGTTACTGGCGCCGTCCTTCTCCACGACCCCGCTGATGGTGGTGAAGGTGTAGCCCTTCGCCTTCATCTTCTTGATGTACGTCGGCAGCGCCTCGACCGTCTGCTCGCGGTCACCGCCCGCGTCGTGCATGAGGACCGCCGCGCCACTGGTCCCCTTGGGCGTGGCCCAGTCGACGATCTTCGAGACGCCCGGCTTCTTCCAGTCGTCGCTGTCGGTGTCGACGAAGACGCTGATGTAGCCGTCGGCGCCGAGCTTCTTGTAGACGGGCCAGCTGTAGTTGTCGATGGCGTCCGTCTCCGAGGAGTACGGCGCGCGGAAGAGCGTGGTCGTGATGCCGGCCGCGCCCGCCAGGGCGAGCTGCGTCTGCTCCATCTCGCGCTTGATGCGGGAGTCGCTCTGGTACGACAGGTCGACGTGGGTGAAGGTGTGGATCCCCACCTCGTTGCCCTGCTGGACCATGTCCTTCACGATGCTCGGATAGCGCGAGACCATCGAGCCGACCAGGAAGAACGTGGCCGGGACGTCGTTCTCCTTCAGGATCTTGAGGACCTGTGGCGTGTACGTGGGGTTCGGGCCGTCGTCGAAGGTGAGCGCGATCGTCTTCTTCGGTACGGAGATCGTCGTGGCCTGACCGCCCTGGAACCTGACGATCGGCCCGCCGTTGAGGATCTTGTCGGGGACCTTGCTGGAACTGGCCCCGTCGCGCACCCGCTGGTCGCCGCCGACCTCGGCGCGCAGATAGCCGTCGAGCAGCATGATGCAGGTCAGCGCGAGAAGGAGCAGCAGGGCGAGGATGACTCGCGGTTTCTGCAACGCCGCGGCCTTGCCCGCCGCCCGCTCCATGCGGGTGGGGGCGCGCCGACGGCCGCGTGAGGACGTCGTCGTCGTGGACATGTGGGTGTGCCGTTCCCCTCAGTTGGCGTTCGCGGCGGCGGACGCGGACGAGGACGAGGAGGTCGAGGGGGACGTTGAGGGGGACGTGGTGGGGATGCCCGAGGGCGGTGCGGAGGGAAGGCCGCTGGGGCGGCCGCCCACCTGGTTGCCGATGCTGCCCTGCTGGCGGTAGCCGCCGGGGGCGTTGCCGTTCCCGGCGGGTCCCGCCTGGCCGTTGCCGAAGGGCAGCAGCGAGGACGGGTTGATCGACGTGCCGATGCCCATGAAGGCCAGGACGAGCACGGCTGCGTACCCGAGACACAGGACGCTGACAAAGAGACCGATCCGGCGCAGCAGCTTCGAGCGGCGTCCGGAGTTGTCAACGAACACGGGTCCCTCGGCGGACTCGTTGCCGCGTTTGCGGCGGCGACCGCGTGCGGTCACGCGGTTTTCGATGGCAGGCTCGGAATGCATTCCCCGGACATTAGAGAGTCTTTATGTGTCCGGGTTCTGTTTTCTTGTGAGGCGCATATGAGAGACCTCTTAACCTGTCGCTTCCCTATGAGATTCCGGGAACGCCTGCACGGTCCCACCCGAGGGAGTAGGAGCCCAATGTCCCATTTATTCCGCCCGGTTGACCCGATTCGCGTATCATCTCCCATGCGTTTCCTGTGCGTTGGCCGTCTTCATGAACAGCGGCCTCGTGTGAGACGTTCTCTATTTGAATGGGACTTTGTTTCACGCCTGAGACAGAAATCACGAGAGCGGGTGCATGTTCAATGCGGGGTTTCCTGAAGCCGGCGGTCGGGGTCACATGTCTGTTTGCCCTGGCCACGACGGGGTGCTCCGCCGGTTCCGACAACACCTCGGACGCGGCGTCGGATCCTCCGAAACAGACCACGACTCCCAGTTCGACCGCCTCGCAGGAGGCGACGTCCAGTACCTCGTACGCGCCCTACGTCAGCGCGACGGAGGCGTCCGACAACGACTCGGCCGGCTCCCCGACGACGTACAACCTGGCCTTCGTGATCGCCTCGGGGAGCACGTGCACGCCCAAGTGGAACGGTACGGAGGCCGTCGGCGATTCGGCGGTGGCGTCTCGGATCTCCGCGCTGAAGGGGGATGGTGCGAGTGTTCGGGTCTCCTTCGGCGGAGCCTCCGGGAAGGAGCTGGCGTCGACCTGCGGCAGCGCGGCTGCGCTGGCCGCCGCGTACGGGAAGGCGTTGGACGCGGCCGGGTCTTCTGAGGCCGACTTCGACATCGAGGGCGATGAGTTGACCGACTCCGACGGGGTTGCTCTGCGGTCGGAGGCGATCGCGTTGCTGCAGAAGGAACGGAGCGATCTCCAGGTGACCTTCACTTTGCCGGTGATGCCGTCGGGGCTCGACTCCGACGGGGTCGCGTTGCTGGAGTCGGCGAACAAGTACGACGTTCAGGTGTCCTCGGTGAATCTCATGACCATGAACTATGGGGAGTCGTACGACGGGGACATGGGCGATTATGCGGTGACTTCGGCGAAGGCCGCGCATACGCAGTTGGAGAAGGTGTTCGGGTTGTCCGACGCGGATGCGTGGCGGGGGATGGCGCTCACTTCGATGATCGGCGTCAATGACGTGGACGGGGAGACGCTGACTCTGTCCGACGCGGCGGATGTGCGGGCGTTCGCGGAGGAGAAGGAGATCGCGTGGGTCTCCATGTGGTCGACGTTTCGGGATCAGCAGTGTGAAGACGGGGACTCTGCGTCTGACGATGCGGCGACCGATTGCAGTGGGGTTGATCAGAGTGCGGGGGCGTTTGGGGAAGCGTTCGCGGGGTGAGTGGGCGCGTGCGGGTTGTATGTAGCTGGTCGCGCAGTTCCCCGCGCCCCTGACGGGGCGCTGCAGTCACCGGCGTCTGTGGACCAGCCTGCCTGCGCATACCGTCGCGATGCATGCGCCGGTCTCGTCGAAGACCGCCAAGTCCGCTCGCCCCTGGGCAACGATGGCTTCCCTGTGGGGGCTAGCGAGGATCAGGACGTCGTTCCTCTTCGCCGCCGCCCGTAGTTCAGGTGAGTCGACGTACCGCTCCAAGACCGCCGTCGCCCCCAACTTCAGTACCCCGTGGATACGTTCCCTCGGGCTCGGGGCCTCCGGCAGTGGCCCCTCGTGGATGCGGGCCGGGCCCAGGGTGCCCGGCCACGTCCGTACCCGGGCGCCGGGGAACCGCTCCTGGACCTCCGCCAGACTCCCCACGCCCGCGATCCGGGCGCCCTCGACCGCGACCGCGCCGCCTGCGTCCGCCGTGTGAATCGTCAGCACAGGAGCGTCAGTTCGTCAGTTCGACGCGAGGAGCTTCAGCTCCGGGTGGGCCGTGCCGCCCGCGATCGCCGTCGAGGAGATGTGGGACATGACCCGCTCGTCGACGGGGTCGTTCGCCGGGTCGTCGTGGACGACGATGTGTTCGTACGTCGTGGCCCGCTGGGCCGGTACGCGGCCGGCCTTGCGGATCAGGTCGATGATCTCCATGCGGTTGGAGCGGTGCTTGGCGCCGGCCGAGGAGACGACGTTCTCCTCCAGCATGATCGAGCCGAGGTCGTCCGCGCCGTAGTGCAGGGAGAGTTGGCCGACCTCCTTGCCGGTCGTCAGCCAACTGCCCTGGATGTGCGCGATGTTGTCCATGAAAAGGCGTGCGATGGCGATCATCCGCAGGTACTCGAAGAGCGTGGCCTGCGTGCGGCCCTTCAGGTGGTTGTTCTCGGGCTGGTAGGTGTACGGGATGAAGGCCCGGAAGCCGCCCGTCCGGTCCTGTACGTCACGGATCATCCGCAGGTGCTCGATGCGCTCGGCGTTCGTCTCGCCGGTGCCCATGAGCATGGTCGACGTGGACTCGACGCCCAGGTTGTGCGCCGCTTCCATGATCTCCAGCCAGCGCTCGCCGGACTCCTTGAGGGGCGCGATCGCCTTGCGGGGGCGCGCGGGCAGCAGCTCGGCGCCGGCGCCCGCGAAGGAGTCGAGACCGGCCGCGTGGATCCGGGTGATGGCCTCCTCGACCGACACCCCGCTGATCCGGGCCATGTGCTCGACCTCGGACGCGCCGAGGGAGTGGATGACCAGCTGGGGGAACGCGCCCTTGATCGCCGCGAAGTGCTTCTCGTAGTACTCGACGCCGTAGTCCGGGTGGTGGCCGCCCTGGAACATGATCTGTGTGCCGCCGAGCTCCACGGTCTCCGCGCACCGGCGCAGGATGTCGTCGAGGTCCCGCGTCCAGCCCTTGGCGGTGTCCTTGGGAGCGGCGTAGAAGGCGCAGAACTTGCACGCCGTGACGCACACGTTCGTGTAGTTGATGTTGCGCTCGATGATGTACGTCGCGATGTGCTCGGTGCCCGCGTACCGACGGCGGCGTACGGCGTCGGCGGCGGCGCCGAGCGCGTGCAGCGGGGCGTCGCGGTAGAGGTCGAGGGCTTCGTCGGGCGTGATCCGCCCACCTGCGGCGGCACGGTCGAGGACGGACTGAAGGTCGGCCTTCTCGGTCACCGGGGCGTGCCTTTCGTCAAGGTTCGGGACGGACTCGGCAAGCCTACGCCAGCCCTCCGACAAGGTCGCCGTCAGGCCGCGTACGCCCCGATCAGCAGCCCCACGAACGCCCCCGCGAGCAGGAACGGCCCGAACGCGATCGCCGTCTTGCGCCCCGCCCGCCGCCCGACGACCAGCGCACCGCCGTACAGCCCGCCGAACAGGAACGCGGCGAACGTGCCCAGCATCACCGTCGCCCACCCGTACCACCCGAGCACCGCCCCGAGGCCGAGCGCCAGCTTCACATCGCCGAAGCCCATGCCACCGGGGTTGATCAGGAACAGCAGGAAGAACCCGCCGCCGAGCGCGAGGGCGCCGTACAGCGCGGTCAGCCAGTCCCCCGCGTGCTCCGGTACGAAGGCCACGGCGCCCAGCAGCGCGAGCGCGGCGCCCGCGAGGGGCAGGGTCAGCGGGTCGGGCAGCCGTTGCACCCGGAAGTCGACGATCGTCAGCAGCACCCCGACCGGCGCGAGCAGCAGCCACACCCCGAGCTCGGGCCGGGTACCGGTGGCAGCGGCGAGGGCGGCACAGACGAGCGCGGTGGAGGCGGCGGTCACGGGGGTACGGGGGCCGTAGCGGGCCTCCGTCGGAGCGCACTCCTCGCACCTCGCGCGCCCGATCCACCCGCCGGGCCGGCCGCCCGTCCCCCCGCCGATCGCGTGCCCGCGCGGGCACGTGTCCCGCCAGGGCTCCCCCATCGGCGCCGAGAAACGGTAGGCGGCTCGCGGCAACAGCGCTCCGGTCACCGCACCCCACAACGCGGCGACGGCGATCAGCACCCCCGTACTCACCCGGAACTCACCCCGCGCTTCCCCTGCCGGTCACTCCGCCCCTCACTCCGTCGCTCAACCCACCGCCGCGACGCCGTTGCGCCACGTCGGCAGGAGTTCGTCGAGGAGGGCCTCGGTCCGTGGGGGCAGTCCGCGCGCGCCGCTGCGGTTGATGAGGTCGGCGGCGACGGACTGGAGGCGGGCGGTGTCGCCGGTGGCGTGGGTGGCGCGGAGGAGTTCGTTCCAGAGGCGTTCGTCGCCGGGGGCGGAGTTGAGGGCCGCGTTGAGGGCCTCGATGGCCTTCTCCGCGCGGTTCTTCTCCAGGTGGAACGCGGAGAGGGCGAGCCCGATGTCCGCGACGAGCAGCGGGAGTTGGGCGTCGATGATCTCGTGGGTGAGCCAGCGGTAGCGGCCCTCGGGCCGGTCGGCGAGCAGCGGCCCGCGGACGAGAACCAGCGCGTCCGTGAGCAGGCGCCCGCGCACGGCCCGGCTGTCGACGCCCTTGCCCTGCGTGGCCTCGTGGTACAGCGACCGCAGCACATCCAGGTCGGAGACGACGGACTTGGCGAGCACGAGCCGCCCGGTCGAGTCGGCGGTCAGCCGCGGAGTGCCGTCGGGATCGGCGCCGAGCCAGGCACGCAGCCGGTCCAGGAGCGCGTCCCGTACGTCCGCCGTGACGCCCCGCGGCCACAACGCGGAGGACAGCACGCGCGGGTGCACGCCCTCGCGGTGCAGAAGCAGCAGCGCGAGCGCCTCGTGCAGCAGCGCGCTGCGCTCCCCGTCCGGGGTGTCGAGACCGATGATCTCGTACGGTCCGACGAGCCGCGCGTACACCGCGGGCCGGCCCTGCTCGCTGATGTCGACGAGGAACGGCGGTGTGGTCGTGGGCCCTTGGGGATCGCGCTCGGGGTCGGCCTCGACGAACAGGTCGACGACGGCGCGCTGTTGGGCCAAGGGCAGCATCTGGGCGTCGAGTTCGAGCCCGAGGAGGGGTGCGAGGAGCTTGCCCTCGCCGGTGATCTCCATCTCCCAGGCGGCGCCGGGCAGTTCACCGTTCTCGGTGCCGACGAGGTAGCCGATGCCCAAGTGGCCCGCGCCGGAGGCGAGTTCGGCCAGCTTGACGGCGTCCTCGGCGGACGGGGTGGCGGCGAGCAGGACGAGGTGCGGGGCCCAACGGGTGTGCTGGGCGGGCCCGGTACGGCCGGTCAGTACGGAGTGGTGCCCCGCCGCGCCGAGCGCCCCGCGCCGCTGCCGGGTCTCGGCCTCCATGGTCTCGATCAGGTCGTCGATGCCGTCGAGGTGGCGCAGCCGGTTGGGCGCGAGCGGGGTGAGGTCCTCGCCGAAGCCGACGAGGGTGATGGTCATGCGGTCCGACCACCCGTTGGTCGCCAACTCGGCGGCCACGGAAGCGAATACGGCGGCCCGGTCGGCCTCCCGCCCGCTCAGCGAGACGATGCCGGGCACCGACTCCAGGTTCAGCAGCAGCCGCGAGTCGTCCATCGTGCCGAGGCTGACGAGCCCGGGGTAGGGAGCGGCGGTGTCGACATCCTCGTACCGCTCGCCGTCCGTACGCGACAGCATCCAGAACGTCTGATCCTGCCCGAGCTGCCACGGAGCCGGCGGCTTGCCGGCGGGCTGGGCGAGTTGCAGATGCAGATCACCATTGGTCAGCCAGGCGGCGTACACGGTCGGCAACGCCCGTGACTCGGCGGCGAGTTGCGCGGACAGCCCCCGCAGGGACCGATCAAGCAGTCGTACGCCTTCGGGGTCGGCGCCGACGAGAAGGGCGTCCTGCGCGTCGGCGGCGTCGCCCGTGGGCGTGGGCGGTTCCATCCCGCGCCGCCCGCCGACGGCACCGAACGCCGACTGCCACAGGGCCTGTCGGCGACGACGGCCGAGGGCGAGAAGGAGACCGGCGGCGAGGAGGGGGGCGCCGAGGAGAGCCTCGGGAAGCCCGAATGAACCACTGTCGGCGGAGTGGGAGGCAGGGTCGGAGGCGTGCTGCTGCCCGGCATCGCCACCGGCGTCGGCGGCGGGCCGCTGTGCGGGCAAGGTGAGGTGGGCGGTGCCGTGTTCGCCACCGCCCTGGGCCTGTTGCCCCGCGCCCTGGGCGTGGTCGCCGCTCTTCGCGTAGTCGTGGATCTGCTGTTGAAGCTGATCCGAGGCGTTGGACGTACCGGACGCGTTGGACGCATGGGCGTCGGGCATCTCGACGAGTTCGCCGCCGTGGGCGTCGCCGGGCATCTCCATGATCCAGCCGGGCCGGATGAGACTGGCCTCGGACAACTTGGACCCGTCGGGCTGCACGCGGTCCTTGTTGAGCTGGTAGATCTCCTTGTACCGGCGGCCGTCGCCGAGGTGCCGCTGGGCGATCTCCCAGAGGGAGTCGTGGTGGCGCCCCTCGGGCGGCTGGATCCGGTAGTACTTCGTGTCGGCCTGCTTGGCGGTGCCGCCGGCGTCGGCCTGCGCGGCCGCGTGGGAGGCCTGTTCGGCGAGCGCGGCGGCGGTACCGGCCGCCTGCTCCTGCTGCTGCGCGAAGAGCCCCGGGGTCTGCTGGGCGGCGGCGACGGTGGGCTTCTGGTTCCCGTCCATGCTGTGCTGCCCGAGCTGCGAGAGCCCGGGCGTGAGGCTGGCGGCGGTGGCGCCGACCAGCAGAAGCGCGGCGACGAGCTGCCGTGCGAGCAGCTGACTGGGCCCGGCGCCGGGCACCCGCCCCGGCACGCCGACCCCGGACATGGCGGCCTTCACCTCGACCAACACACAGGCGGTGAACTGCGCCCAGGCCAGCCAGACGATCACCGTGAGGATGTTGAGGAAGGTGGTGACGGTGATCTCGTTCTGCAACCAGTCCAGACTCGGCGCACCGGTGGGCAACGGCCACCCGATGAACATCGCGAGCGCCCCGGGCACCCCGACGACCAGCACGAGCAGCGCCACGAACGCGAAGAACGCCTTGACGAAGTCCCCGAAACTGCGCCGCCGGATCCGGACGGGCTGAGGCGTCCGATTCCGGGGCCCCGACGAGTTGCCGGACGAACTGCCCGTCGAGTTGCCCGTCGAGCTTGATGAGCTTGCGGTGCGGCGTCGCGGCATGGCGGGTGTCCTGGGTCGTGTCGAGTGGGTGGGTCGAGCGGGTGCGTGGAGCGGGTGCGTGGAGCGGATGGAGCGGGGTGGAGCGGGACGGCTAGTGAGCCTACAGAGATCCTATTGACTCTTATTTGCATCGTCGAAGGTCTGATACGGAGGTGAGACCCGCTCCCGCCCGATACCGCACCGCCCGCCCCAAAAGCCCGACTCACCCCCCACGTTCCCCACACAATCCCCCCACCGGCCCCCAGGGCCCCCTTACCCGCCCCTGATAGCTTCGTTCTCTGTTGCACACACGCCAACCTCGGGGGAGATCAAACGTGGCCCGCCGCGCTCTGACCACGACCGCCACCGCACTCACCATCGCGGCGAGCTTTCTGCTGACGGGGTGTGGTGGGGGTGACGATTCGTCTTCGGGGGGTATCGAGGGGGCGGATACGGGGTCGAGCAGTCCGTCGGCTTCGGCGTCGGCGGTGTCCGATGCGAAGCGACCGGCCATCAAGCTCCCTGCCAGTTTCCAGGCGGACTTCGAGGGTTGGACGAACAGCGATCCCGAGCTGCAGACCGCGCTGAACGACGGCAAGGAGCGACTCCGGGCGTCGTATGCGGCGATCATCGCCGGAGACCCCGAGTCCAGCGCGTTGTCCTTCTACAGCGGGACTTCCGCGATGAGCACCGGCTCCGTGTGGGTGAAGGGCTACAAGGGTCTGACGATCATCGGCAAGGTCCGGGCCTACGACCCCAAGGTCGCCTACCTCGGCAAGACGAAGTCGCGCGCCACGCTCCTGTACTGCGTGGACGAGAGCAAGGGCTACAGCAAGGACCTCAAGACCGGCGAGACCGCCGGCACCCCGAAGGGTGAGTCCCCGCTGGTCCAGTACCAGACGAGCCTCGGCAAACAAGCCGATGGTGTCTGGAAAACCATGACGGTGGAGACCCAGCCGGGGGGCTGCTGACCATGAACTCCACGCATAGGAACAAGGCAGTCCTGCTCGTCTCCCTCGCACTGGGAGCCGCTCTGCTCCCGTCTCCCGCGTCAGCGCTCGGAAAGCCGGGGCACGAGGGCGAGTCTCAGAAACCGTCCGGTGGAGCCGGCAACGGGAACATCTACGCCTCCGCCTCCTACTCCCGCATCAAGGTCCGCCAAGTCAGCGGCCCCACCGGCGGCAAGCGCGGCCGACTCTCCTCCGTCGACGTCAATTGGAAGCCTCCGGCCTGCTGGTACGAGCCCGTCTTCACCGGCGAGGAGCTGAAGGCGTTCGTGGACGAGTCGGACGGAGTGGGCGACGTCGGCATCCACGAGACGTGGGTCGGCAAGGGGCTGTGGACCGACCACTACCAGGACGGCAAGCCCGAGAAGAACTTCGACGACACCTGGTCGACGGCCCCGGGGTACAAGGACTACAACGTCGGCAAGGACGGCTACTTCTGGCGCAGCGTCGCCCCCGACATCGAGGACCCCGACTCCTGGGACTGCGGCAGGATCATGTTCTGGCAGGACCCCGGCCAGGTCCCGAAGGTCCCGAACGCCCCCACCCCGAAGATGCTGGCCGACTACGCCTACAACCAGATCCAGGTACCCGGCACCGAGATCGAACTGAAGCCCGCCACCAAGTCCACGGTGAACCTGCCCACTTGGATCTGGTTGGACAAGGGCACATTCCAGGAGATCAAGGTCCGCGCCGAACTCCCCCGCACGAACCTCTGGGCGGAAACGACCGCCAAGCCGGTCGCCCTCCACCTGAACCCCGGCACCGACGACGCCACGACGTCCCCCGCCTCAGGCGACTGCAAGATCAACGACGACGGCTCGATCGGTACCCCGTACGTCAAGGGCGACGCCGACAAGACCCCGCCCTGCGGCATCACGTACCTCCACGCCACGGACGGCACGCCGTACCACCTCAAGGCGAGCATCACCTGGCAGATCACCTGGGAAGGAACGGACGGCACCGGCGGCGACCTCCCCGACGGCACCTTCGACACCACCCAGGACATGAACGTCCAGGAGATCCAGGCGGTCAACCGCTAGTCCGGCGAAGACCACTCGTCCGGGTCATCGCGGAACTCCCGCACCACCACGACGAGTTGCACCGGTGCCTCGACGCCGTCGTACATGGCACCGGTCAGACACTCGTCGCCTCCCGTTCAGGAGCGACGCCCACGAACGGCCCGCCAAGTGTCTCCGACCGCGTCCGCGAAGCGCAGCCACCAGCCCTCCAGCTTGCCCATCACTGTCGCCAGTACGTACCGCCGCTTGAACCACGGCGGCAGCTTTCGGAATGGCACGAACGTCAAGGTGTCCCCGATGGCGTTCGCGGCGATGCCCCCGGCGCCCTCGACGCGCAATGCGGCATACAACTCGGGCGTCAACTCACCATGGAGTCGCGCCACGATGCCCGCCGCGGTGAAGGCGAGCTCCCGCCGAGGAGCGTCCAGCACCCGCATGGCCCGCACGATCCGCGGCGACGCCACCGCCGGAGGACACGTGAACGCCAGACCGATCACCGCCGTACCCAGATGCTGTTCACCCCGCTCGAACGCGGCGTCCACCGCAGCGGGGTCGTCGATGCCCGCCAGGCCCTCGCCGCTCTCCCAGTCGTAGTCGGACGACATACGCACCCCTGGCCCTTCCTCTGCGTCAGAGCCATTCCCCTTCGTCGTCGTCCCCTTCGATCGCACCGTATTCGCGCAGCACCACGACGAGTTGCACCGGCGCTTCGGTGTCGTCGTGCTTGACGCCGGCCAGGATGACCTTGTCCGAAACCCTCCACGCGGTGTGGTCGATGAAGTCCTCACCTCCGGTCAGGTCTTCGTCGACCGTTTCGAGTCGCCCTCCAACAGCCCCGGACTCCAACTGCGAAACGACGTGGGGGAGTTCGGCGGACGCGGCATCGTAAAGGCTGTCGATGTAAGTGTCCGGGTCGGGCCATTCGTCCTCGACCTCGCGGTACCACACCGTGAACTCCACCTGCACGGACGGCCTATCACCCTGAATCCACGCCGTGGCGTCACCACGACTCCAGGTCGTGGCCCACGCCTTCGCGGGATTCCTGTGCTCCCCCGTCCACCCCGACCCGACGAGAACCGCTTCCACGGCCGGACCGGTGAGCGCGTCAAGTCCGAGCAACCGATCCAATTCCACACTTACATCAACCATTGACCTGTACGATCTTAAACCCCTATCAACCGCTCCAACTCGTGCGCGTACTTCCGCAGACTCTCCTTGGCGCCCGGCCGCGCCGGTGCATCGGGGCGCAGGAGGTCCGGCAGGAATGTGACGCGCCACATTCGGAAGGTGTCCGCCATCGCCCTGTCACCGTCGGCACCCACCAGCGACCCCGCCATACGCGCGGCGGAGACGAGGAGTTGTGGTGCCGTCGCCAGGCCGGGGCCTCTTACAGTGGCGGTGCCCACCAGGGCATGCAGGAGAGCGGCCGACTGGAGGTCGCTCCCCATGTCCAGCATGCGGCGCAGGACGACTGGGTCATCGGTGTCGGGCGGGTAAGCCTCGATACAGCCCGAATGCATCATCAGGTACTCGGCTGTCACCTCACGGCTTTCATTCCATCCGCCCTGCCTCTCGAAAATGGACATGGTCTCGGCGGAGAAGTCACCGATGTCCCGGACGACCTGGAGGAGTTGGTCCACCTCGTGCCGGCGAGCCGCCACGAAGTCGGTGAGTGAGACGTCCCGCAAGGGCCGCGCCCCCGCATCCCTCACCGCCCCCAACTCCAGGAGCGCCCACAGCGGGGCGAACACGTCGTAGCCGAGCCCCGTTTCCGACACAACCACTAGCCGACGGTCCAGAAAGGCGAGTCCTTCGGTGGTGCCGGTCGTACTGACAACGCGGTGGCGTCGAGGCCCTCGTCGTCGTCCTCGTCACCGGTCGGCAGCCGGCCGGCCTCGTCGGGGTAGTAGTACAGGCCATAGGCCCAGTACTCCGGAAACTCGTGGCTCATGAGGTCGGGGTACGACGAGATCTCCGCGTGCTGGTACCGCTCGTTGACCCTCGCCACCGCTTCGGCCCTGGAGATCCCGAACCTCGCGACCATCTCCTCCACGATGTCCCTGAAGTAGGCGAGCATGCCCTCGTCGAGACGCATGAGGAATTCTTCGGTCATGAACTCGGCGGCCCTACTCGTCGGTGAATGGAGTTGCTGAACAGTTCGGCGGCCCGGTCACCGAAGATCGCGATCTGGTGGCCCTCCAGAACGGGCGGATTCCCGCCGCGCAGGAATCCCTTGAGGTTGAGGAGCATCGGTCCCTCCACCAATTCGTAGTTGTGCATCGCTCCCCCGTTGCGATGGTGGCGGATGAAGTCGGCCACGTCGTCGCCCGGACCATTGAATATCTTGCTGCTCAGCGTGTCCAACCCCGACTTGGGCACCTTGAAGTGGATGACCGCCGGCACCCCGCCGTTCCGCTCCGCCAGTTTCTTCGCCCAGTCCAGCGCCTGTCGCGGGTCGTTCGTGACGTAGAAGCCGCCCCGGCCGAAGTCCATCTTGCGGCTCGACGCGGTGATGTCGATGCCGTTCGCCATGATGTTGTCGGCGTGCTGGCCGATCGTGCCGTGGTAGAGGTCCACCATGCACGGTGCCTTGAGCCCCAGCGGATCCTTCCACTGCAGCGGGTTCTTCACATAGGCGTGGTGATTGGGTGCAGGTGTCCTCCCCAAGGGATCGGGGCTGAAATAGCGCGCCGTGTCAGGCTCGTAGTACCGGTGATGGTTGTAGTGCAGCCCGGTTTCCGCGTCGAAGTACTGGCCGGGAAACCGCAGCGGGCAGTCGACCTGCCGGTCGCCCGGATGTCCGACGGGAACGCCCCAGAGCGTGGACGGCTGCGTCCACGCGATGGTCCCGTCCGCGTCGACCAGTTCCGTCGGTGTACCAAGAAGGTCGCTGACGATGGCGTAGAAGTGCTCGTCGATCTGATCCTGCGGGGCGTCCCCGTCGATCGGACCGGTCGCTCGGACTCGCTGGCCGATCGGGGTGGGGCCGTCGATCCAGTCCCACGACGTACTGACGATTCCGTCGGTCTCCTCGGCGAGTTGGTCACCGTCCCAGAAGAAGGACACCTGCTCGACGACGCTCACCCCGTCGGCCGCGACCAGCCGCTTCGCCACTCGTCGGCCCATGGGGTCGTAGACGTACTGCCAGTGGCGCCCGTCCGGGGTCGTCACGTCCGTGAGCTGGTCCTCGGCGTTCCACGCGTAGCGCCACTCGCGTCTGCCGCCGGACGGCAGCTTGGTGACCCTCCTGATCACCCGGCCCTGGCCGTCATGGTGGTAGAAGGTACGACCGGCCCGTTCGAGAAGAGTGCCCGAGTAGGTGCGGTCGCCGGGTCCGGTCCGGTCGTCACGTACGGGTGCCGACGTATTGAAGTCGGTGAGGTTCCCCAGGGCGTCGTACTGGTAGCTCTCGTCCCAGCCGGCCCCGCCTCGCGCCTGCGTGACCCGCCCGGCCCGGTCGAGGGAGAAGGTCCGCCCACCGTGTCGGGAATCGGTCACCGAGGTGAGGACGCCGTCGGGCCGGTGCTGGAAGTCTCGCTGTGTGGTATCCCCGGTGGAGGTCACCACACGTTGCGTCGTACGCAGCCGATCGGCGTCCCACTCGTGGGTCAGGCGAGCCGCTTCCCCGAGGACTCGCTCGATCTCGCGGCCTGCGACGTCGTACCGAAGGGTGACCGTGTGCTGTCCGACCTCCTGTACCAGTGCGCGTCGGCCGAGTTCGTATGTCCAGTGGGTGGTCGCCCCGCTCGGTGTCCTACGCGCCGTACGGCGTCCTGTGACGTCGTATTCGGAGCGGACCTCCCGGCCGTTCCACGACTCGGCGAGCAGGCGGCCTGTCGCGTCGTGTTCCCGCCCCAGTTCGACCTCGGCGTTGCGGGCCCGGACGAGCCTGCCGAGCAGGTCGTACTCGTACGTCGTGGTGGTGCCGTCGGCATCCATACCGACGACGTTGCCGAGGACGTCGTGGCGGAATCGCGTGACCTCGCCGGCGCCGTTGGTCCGCTCGGTCAACCGACCGGCCGCGTCATAGCGGTAGTTCAGGGCGCGCCCGTTGTAGTCCGTCTCGGAGACCAGCCGGCCGATGGCGTCATAGCTGTAACTCCAGCTCCGCCCGACGGCGTTGGTGACACTCCGCAGCCGCAGTTCGGTGTCGTACGCGAAGCGCTCGAGCGTGCCGTCCTCGTCCTCGCGCAGGGTGCAGAGGTCGAAGTGGGTGTTCTCGTACGTCGTGTGGCGGCCGTTCGAGGACACGTACTCCCGTGGGTTGCCTTCGGGGTCGTACGACCAGTGCTCCGTCGTCCCGTTCGGGAGCCGCCGCCACGCGATCTGGCCTTCGGTGGTCCAGCCGACACGGGTGACCGACCCGAAGGTGTCGGTGAGTTGGGTGATGCGGCCGAAGGGGTCCCGGCCGAAGGAATCCGTGGCGCCCAGCGCGTCCGTGGTACCTACGACGAGTCCGGCGGCGTCGTTGACCAGGGTCTGCCGGCGTTGCCCCAGGGCGTCGGTGACGGCGATGAGCCCGCCGTGCCCGTCGAAGCCGAAGGACGTGGTGGCACCGGTCGGATCGACGACCAGAACGCGGTTGCCCCGGCTGTCGTACTCCGACCGCCAAGCGCTGCCATCCGGCTGTGTCACCTTCGTGACCTGCCCGAACTCGTCGTAATCCGTGCGTACGACACCGCCGTCGGGGCGCACGACCTGGGTGACGTTGCCCTCGTCATCGTGGCTGAAGCGCGTGGTGTGGCCGAGCTGATCGACAAGCGTCACGAGGCGGCCGTACTCGTCCCAGGTGCGTGCGACGGTGTGGCCGAGGGGGTCGGTCTCGCGGACGGGACGGTAGTCCTCGTTGAAGGTGTAACTGATCGAGTGGCCGAGGGAGTCCGTGGCGACCGTGGTACGGGAGTCCTCGTCGTACGCGTAGGTGTAGGCGAGAACGCCGGCGTCGCCGCCCGTGCGGACGCACCGGCCCTCGTCGTCGTAGGCGTAGCGGTACCAGTCACCGTTCCGGCTCTGCCAGCCGACGATCCGCTGTCGGTCGTCGTAGCTGTAGCGCTGCGGTACGGCGGAGGAGTCGACCACGTCGGTGAGACGCCCGCGGTCGTCGTACTCGTACGTCAGGAGCACGGGCCGGTCGGGAGCACTGCTCAGGACCAGGGCTCGCACCCGGCCCGCGGTGGTGGTGACACCGACGCGGTACCCACCGTGGTGGACCAGCTCGGTCGGGGAGCCGTCCTGCGCGTAGCGCACTTCCATCGTGTTGCCGTTGCGGTCCGCTACGCCGGTCAGCGGAAGTTCCGAGTCCTTGCCACCCGGCACACGGCCGAACCGCAGGGTCGTGCCAGTGTCCGGCTGCCACACCGTGATGTCGGAATCGGATGATCCGTCCCAGCGAAGCGGCCAGTTGGGGCCGATGATCGGCCTCATCGCCTCACCGGCCTCGGGAACCGCGTAGTACAGGACAGTGCCGTCGGCGCCGACGAACCGGATGCCGTCCCCGTCCATGAGCAACCGCTGGTCCAGCGTCGACGTCCAACTCGTGCCGAACCAGCCTCCCGCCTGCACGCCCGTGCGGTGACTTCGTTCGATGACCAGCGGCAGTACGCCGGGCAGGGCGACATCAGTGATCGACATGACCATCTGGCCGGTGGCCATGTCGATCGGGTCGCCGCAGGTGAAGAGGTTCTTCATCGGGCGGCCCAGGCCCTTCAGCCGCGGACCCAGCCCCTTGAGCCCCAGCGCCATTCCCTTGAGACCGCCCTTGCCTAGGGCTTTCATGCCCTTGGCGAGCTTGCCGAGCGAGGTCAAACCCTTGCCGCCCGGTATGCAGTCCAGCGCCGCGAACGCCACGTCCCAAAGGGACGCCTGGCCCTTGGAATATTTGTAGAGCGTGTCCGCAAGGACGACGAGGGCGGCTATGAGCACGATCGCCCCGAGAATCGGCCCACCGATAATCATCGCGACGATCCCGAGCACCGCCACAACGACCTTGCACACCGTGACGATGGTGTCCCAGTTGTCCTCGAACCAGTCCCCTACGTCCTCCCACCACGACCGGTTCTGAATACCCGCATCCGACGCCTCATCGATCTTCCGCTTGGCGTCCCGCGCCGCCTCGTCCCGCATCTGACGCGCGTCCGCCGCCATCTTCTTCGCCGCAGCGAGCGCATCCTGGGCATCGGAGACTTCCGACTGAGCTTTGCTGTGCGCCGACTTGGCGTTCTGTACATCACGCGTGGCCGCCCGGACCTTCGCCTCATCCGGCTTGTCCGCATCCGACTTGCTGCCCGTCGGATCGTCCTTGTACTTGTCCGACTCCTTCGACGCCCGCGTCACCCAGGAGTCGGCGGACGAAAGCCGCGACTGCGCGGACGACAGATTGCTGCGAGCCTCCCGCGCCTTCACCAACGCCTTGTCCGCCAGCGCCTGCGCCCGCTCCAACCTCGGCCAGAAATCGGTCAGAGCGTTCCCGCACAACTCGTACGACTTCTTCAGCTTCTTCAGATTCTTCGGCACACCCGAGAACTGATCCCGGAACACCTCCGCCGACTTCCCCGCCCACTGCAACGTCGCATCGTCCTCAGCCATCCCCTTGACCAGACGCAGGGCATCCGAGACATCATCAGCGAAGTCGTGCAGGGTCTTGGCCAACGTCCGCACACGATCCGGATCCCCCGGCGTCGGATCCCTGTCCAGATCCAGCACATGCCAGTCCGAAGGCCGATACCCCGCCATCCCGCAACCCCCGTCACGCGCACCACACCATCAACATCCGTATGCACACGCGAACTTACACGGCACCCACGTTCGAAGCGAAGAGGACAAACGGAGCCACCGGCCCAGCGTCAGCGGCATCCACCGCGGTGGGGTCGTCGATGCCGAACAGCCCCTCCACACGCCGCCAGTCGAACCGTGTCACCGCCACTCCACAGGATCGAGAGCCGCCCCGACAGACCCGTCCCCCGCGATGACGACCAAGTCGGGTTGTTCAATGCGGAGTTCAATCGCCTCGGCATCGAACTCACGGAACTCGAGCACGAAGTGCACGGCAGCTGCGGCCCGGTCCAAGGTCAACCCGTCCAAGTCCACCAAGGCATTCGCCCGATCCACCCCCTGGCAGAGGACCGACACGAACAGCGGAAAGAACTCCGCCTCCAGAAGCCGATCCGCATCACTGATGACGCCCACGATCCCTATGCCACCACCCGTGACCGCACCGCACAGGTCACCCAGGCAGTCGACCAAGGCATCCCAGTTCCTGCCGAAGTAGGCCGGGAATCGCAGGACTTCGGCGAACGAACCGAAGATCCGCTCCTCGGTCGTCAACTCGCGGGCGTCGAAGTGGTGGACGCGCCCGCCCCTCGCCTCAAACGCCGACAACTGCCGTTGGATCTCGGCCGCGCCTTGCGGGACGCAGACGACCCAAGGTGCCGAGAACCCTGTGACGTCGAGAAGCCGGTCGGTCGCGCCGGTTCCCACAGGCCCCGGCTCACGGTCACGTCCCTTGCCCGCCACAGCCACCCGCCTCCCCTCCTCCCGGAAAGACAGGACGAAATCGTGCACGACCGCCTTGGAGAACGGGTCGGCCGCAGGGTCATCAGGCGTGACAAGGCTGACGACGTAGTACTCGGACACCGTCGTAGCGTGCGACGGCTCTGCGTGGAGCCGGTAGAAGACGGCGTACGGCCCCTGTCCCGAGGCGTCGAGCGCGTAGCCGTTCTCCTCCCAGAAGTCCTCCATTTCCAGGCCCGACGAGAAGGTGACGATGCTCGCGAAATCGTCGGCCTCCGCCTCGGGGAGCCGCCAGTCCGCCGCTGCCGCAGGGGACAGCGGTTCGCCGTACACGAAGAGACCGGGCCAGCGCAGCCGCCCGCGCCTGACGAAACGGCCCATGGCCGCCGGGAAGGACCCGTCGACGAGGAAGTCGGTCGAGTGTCCGGTCGGCTCCATGAGAGTCAGCCCGGGATCAGCCCGTGAACCGGAACGTAGAAGTGATCGCGTCGAAGATGTCGAAGAACGAGTCCGAAAGATCGAGCACCTGACTGCTCCCCGCCACCAACGCCGCCTTCCCCTCCTGCCCCGGCACCGGAATGAACGTCTGCATCAGTACGGCCCGCACCGTCCGGTTCAACGCGTCGTCCGGTACGACGATGTCCTCGATGCCGTACGTACGCGCCGCCGCCCCCACCCCCGGCAGGTCGACCGTCGTCACCTTGCGCCAGGAGTCGCCCTCCTTCTTCGCCTCCTTGGCCGACAGGCCCGCGGCCATCGCGGCCGGGTCGGTCGAGAGCGGGGCGCCGTCGCGGGTGCGGCCGCCGACCATCGAGACCGTCACCGACGCGGTGATCGGGGTCGCGCCACCGAACGTGTCCGCCATGCAACCGCAGTACAGCGCACCGGACTTCCACGCCTCCCCCGCGGCCTTCTGGAGGAACGAGGTGTAGGTGTCCCGGTACGGCGCCAACTCCGGGTGCTGCTCGACCCGTTCGGTCACCATGCGGTGGATCGAGTCGTCCCGCGACTCGGGCCGTACGTCGAACTCCCACCAGGACTCGGGCACCTTGATCAGGAACCCTCCGCGCTCGATCGTGAGCGCCTCCATGTATCGGGCCATGACGTCGGTCTCCGTTCCGTTGTACGGTGCCGCCAGACTACGAGATCGGGATCGGGGGACGGTCACATGGGCAAAGGCAAGAGCGATCTCGCGCTGCCGCTCAGCGAGTTGGAGGAGTACGGGGGCAAACTGCGCTCCCTCAAGACCCGGCTCAACCACACCAAGAAGCTCTTCGAGTCCTACCGCGACGACATCGGCGACGGCGGTGTCAACGACGCCCTCGGCGACTTCGAGTCCAACTGGGAGGACGGCCGCGAGGACATCACCCAGCAACTCGACTCCCTCGCCGAGATGTCCGACGCCGTCGTCCGGGAGTTCCGCAAGCTGGACCTCGACCTGGAGAAGAAGGTGAAGGACGGGGTGAAGGAGGAGGAGCAGAAGTAACCGACCCCTCCCGGGGAACCGGAACCGCCCTCACCCCACCTCGTTCCGCGCCACCGCCTGCCCGTGCACGACCACGTCCCCGCCGTAGAACATCCCGCTGAAGACCGGCGAGTACGTCAACTGCACCTCGACCTCGACCTGTTCGGCATCCGCCTGCACACAGTGGGTCGCCGCGATGTCCGCGCCCCGCATGTCCATCTGGCGGGCGAAGGTCTTCACCCGGGCGTCGCAGTCCTGGTAGTTGATCGGCGCGGGGCCGCCCTCGTCGTCGTAGAGGGCGTCGAGGTCGATGTCCTGGGCCGCGTACCGGGCCGCCTGTTCCGCTATGTCCGCCGCGCGTTCCCGCTTGGAGATGGACAGCCCGCCGTCGATGACGAAGGCCGAGAGGGAGAGGAAGACGAGCGCGAAGATGATGACCGCGCCGGCACCCGAACCCCGGTCGTCCATACGGGCAAGGCGGGACGACAGCCACGTACGCACGTGTCGGCTCACGCCGCTCAGCCCCCTCACCCGCCCCACCCCGTTCACACCGTCCTCCGGAACGGATCCAGCGGCGAACTGAAGCTCGACGTCAGCCGCGTCGGAGTGTCCAGGCCCAGCATCGCCAGACCCCGCACCTCGCAGCTCACCTCTACCGTGAAGATGGTGTCCGGCTCGAAGCCCTGACTGGTCTGTACGACGGTCACCGGGCCGGAGCAGACGTCCTCCAGGTCGGCGGAAGCAGCCTTCCTGGCCTCGGCCATGGCCGTCCCGTGGTCCTTCTGGATCGAGCCGGCGCGGGCGGCGTCCCGAGCGGCGCCGTCCAACGCGCCCCGCCCGTCGACCAGTTGGCCGAACGCCACCAGCACCAGGATGAACAGGATCATCACCGGTGCCAGGATCACGACCTCGATGGTGGACAGACCCCGGTCGTCGCCCCGGTGCGGAATCCGGTGTCGGAGCCTGTCCAGGATGGGGAGTGTCATCAGTTCTCCCCTTCCCTGACGAACCTCTCCACCGGCCCCTCCGACTGCGCGTGGACCGTCAGATCCAGCCCGGGAAAGACCGTGGGCACCCGTGCCGTGATCTCCACGCCGACCGTGTTCTGCTCCGGCTGGAGCATGGTCACCCGCGGCGACAGCACCAGCTGCGGGCCGAGTTGGCGGATATAGCTGTCGACCACGTCCCGTGCCTCGCCCCGCCAGGCGCCCGGCTGGTCGTGCGCCGTGGCGCGGGCCTTGCGGGCTCCGGCCTGGGCCGCCGCCTGGGCCACGTGGTCCGCGAAGAAGTACAGCGCGAACTGGACGGTGGCGAAGATCATGAAGAACAGCACCGGCGTGAGCAGCACGAACTCGATCGCGGTCATGCCGGACTCACCGCGGGCGGAGGCGGCCTCCACCCGTCGGCGTACCCAGCGACGTACGCGCACCGACATCCCCGTAAGAGAACTGGAACCTGTAGGACCGTCGCTCAGCAGGTCTTGCCCGCGTCGGCGCCCTTGATGCAGTTGCCGACCTTGTTGGCACCGTCGCTCAGGGCGGCGTTGATGATCGCGGCGACCACGCCCACGATCGCCACCACGACGGCGGAGATGATGACCCACTCCACGGCGGAGGCGCCGCGGTCGAGTTCGCCGGAGCGGGCCCGCTGGACGCGGCCCTGAAGGAACGTGACCAGAAAGTCCATGGCGGGGATGCCGGTGCTGAAGTTCCTTGTGTTCATGGTGAATTGTCCTTTCAAAAGGTCTCTGTCGCTGTTGCTCGACTCTCGCCTGCCGTCGCGGCTCACGTCATGACACCTGGAACACCCGCATCGCCGCCGGAAAGATCAGGAACACCAGGAAGCCCGCGCACAGCAGGAGTTGCGCGACGAGCATCGACTGCGACTTCTCGCCCGCGCTGCCCTCGATCTCGGCGAGTTCGCGGTGCCGCATGGTCTCGGCGCGGGAGGCGAGGGACTCGCGGACCTTCGCGCCGTCGTCGGCGACCAGGGCGAGGGAGGCGGAGAGGTCCTTGAGCTCCTCCACGCCGATCTCCTCGCCGAGTTGGCCGAGGGCCTGCCACTGGCTGATGCCCGTGATGCGGGCGTCGGCCAGCGCGTTGCGGATGCGCTGCGTGGCCCAGCCGTCGGAGACCTCGGCGGCGGCCATCAGCGCCTCGGGCAGACCGCGGCCGCCGGCCAGGCTCATGGACACCAGGTCCAGGTACGCCCCGATCACGCGCCGCAGGTCGCGCCGCTTCTCGGCGGCGTCGCGCCGCACCTCCAGGTCGGGCAGGAGGAAGAAGACGAGCGCGAACGCGAGGGCCAGCCAGACCGGGATCATCGGGCTGCTGCCGACGCCCAGCGTCCAGACCACGGCGAACAGGAACGGTCCGAAGAACAGCCCCGCCACCGACAGCAGCACCTTCGTCGCGAGGAAGTTCTCCCAACTCCGGTCCAGGACGGCCAGATCCGCGCGCAGCGAGCGCTGCTCCCAGCCCTGCTGCATGTAGAACTCGGAGACCCGCGCGCCGACTTGGGCCCGCAGCGACCCGATCCGGCCCGCGTCGGGGGCCGTTCGGGACGACTCGTACGCCGCTCCGCGGGCCCGCATCGCGTCGATCCGCGCGACCTGCGCGACCGCGCTGCGCTTGGACGGCATGAGGGCGCGGACGAGGGCGTAGATGCCCAGGCCCAGGACCGCGCCGACGACGATCGGCATCGTCAGGTTCACCGTCGTACCCCCTCTTCCTGGTGGCCCGGCCCGGCCGCGCCCGGCGTGCCGGCGGGCCCGGCCGGGGTGCGCGGCCGGACGAACTGCACGGCCGACTCGTCGCGGACCAGGAAGCGTTCGGGTGTCTCGATGGTCGACAGCTTGCGCAGCCACCAGAAGCCGAGCGCGAACAGGCCGCAGACACAGGCGAGTACGAGCTGGCCGACGGGCGTCCCGTAGGGCGAGACGAACTCCCGGTTGAAGATGGACAGTCCGAGCACGAAGGCGATCGAGACGGCGACGACGATCTGCACCGAGCGGCGGGTGGAGGCCCGTTGGGCCATCACGCGCTGCCGCATGTCGACCTCTTCGCGCGCCGACTTGGCCAGCGCGCCGAGGACCTGGCGCAGACCGGGGCCGCGCAGCCGGGCGTTGAGGATGAGCGCGGCGACGATGATGTCGGCGGACGCGTCGTTGATCTCGTCGGCGAGGTGCTGGAGCGCCTCGGGCAGCGGGGTGCGGGAGCGCAACCGGTCGACCAGGGCGTCGAGATGGGGCCGCAGGACGGGTGCGGAGGCGCGCGCGGAAGCCGGGATGGCCTGCTCCAGGCCGACCGCGCCGGCGATCGTGTCGCGCAGCGATTCCGTCCAGGAGGCGAGGGCCTCCACGCGCTTCATGGCGGCCCGTTCCTCCCCGGCGCCGCCGAAGAGGCGGTCCCAGAAGAAGACGAGGATGCCGGCCGCGATACCGGCCACCGCCCAGCGGGTCAGCAGCAGCACGACGAGTCCGACGATGGCCGCGAGCGAGCCGCGCTGCCCGGCGAACCGGATCAGCTCACTGGCGCGTTCGGCCGCCTTCTGCTTCTCGTGGGCGGGCTTCGCGGGCAGCCCGCGTACGGCGATGATGAGCAGCGCGAGTCCGCCGCCGACGGCGACACCGCTGCCCACCGAGTACAGGACGGTCGTGGAGAACAGGCCGCCCAGGGAACCGAGCGAGCCGAGAGCCTCGTAGGTCATGTCACCCCCATCCCGTGGGCCGGTAGCCCTGTGCGATCAGATCCTCCAGGCAGGCCAGCGGCGCGTGCGGGACGACCCGGCCGTCCGGGGTCTCGGCGAACACCTCGCTGGACAGCACGCGTCCGTCGACGCCGTTGACCTCGCGGACGGAGGTGACCATGCGCTGGAGCCGCCCGCCCGTCTGGAATTCGTTCCGCCGCTGAATGAAGACGACGAAGTTCACCGCGCCCGCGATGAGCATCTGGCTTGCCTCGATGGGCAGTCGCTCATTGGCCTGGAGGGCGTAGGTGGAAATGCGGTTGAAGACCTCGCTGGAGCTGTTGGCGTGGATCGTGGACAGCGAACCGTCGTTGCCCTGCGACATCGCGTTCAGCATGGTCACGATCTCGTCGCCGAGCACCTCACCGACGATGACGCGGGAGGGGTTCATACGGAGGGACCGGCGGACCAGCTCGGCCATCGAAATGGCGCCCTGGCCTTCGGAGTTGGGCAGCCGCTCCTCGAACGCCACGACGTTGGGGTGGAGTTCGGGGAACATGTCGAGCCCGAGTTCCAGCGCCCGTTCCACCGTGACGAGGCGCTCATGCGGCGGAATCTCGTTCGCCAAGGCCCGGAGCAAGGTGGTCTTACCGGCGTTGGTGGCCCCGGCGATCATGATGTTCTTGCGGGCGCGGACCGCGCAGGCCATGAAGTGGGCGACCTCGGGGGTGACCGTGCCGTTCCCGACGAGGTCGGAGATGAAGACCTTGCCCATGCGGGCGCGGCGGATGGAGAGCGCGGGGCGCCGGGCGACGTCCATGACGGCCGACAGACGCGAACCGTCCGGCAGCCGCAGGTCGAGCTGCGGGTTGGCGGAGTCGAAGGGCCGGGAGGACAACCCCGAGTAGGCGCCCAGGACTTGGATGAGTTCGATGAGTTCCTCGTCGCTCTCGGCGACGGGATCGGCCTTCACTTCCTGCCCGTTGGCGTAGCCGACGAAGACCTGGTCGCATCCGTTGATGTCGATGTTCTCGACCTCGGGGTTGTCCAGCAGCGGCTGCAGGCGCCCCACGCCGAAGAGCGCGGCGTGCACGGCGGCGGCGTACTGCTCCTCGGTCTCGGCGTCCAGGGGCGTACGGCCGGCGTTGATCTCCGTCCGCGCGTACTCCTCCAGGATCTGGGCTATGACCGCGCGGGCGTACTGCCGTTCGTCCTCGTTGGACATCGGCGTGACGCCGTCGGTCTGGTCCAGGCGACGCTGTTCGGCGATCCGGTCACCGGCGTCCTGCCGGAACCGCTTGACCAGTTGATGGTCGACTGCCGTCATGTCCCGGCCCCCGCATGCCCGTTGACATGCCCGTGGGTGGGTGCGGACCAACTGGCGCCGAACTGCTGGTAGAGATCGGCGGTGACTTTACGGGCGGACCGGATGAGCAACGACTTCTCGAGCCGCCCGCGCTTGCGCCCGGCCAACTGGTCGGCGCCGGCCGGGTCGTCGGCGATGGTGCCGACCACGCGCGCACCGGTCTGCGCGTGTACGAGCATGTCGTTGACCTGGTTGGCGAGCTTGCCGGCGTTGTTGGTGTCGGCGATGAGGACGACACCGATCAGCGGCGTACCGAGACTCGCGGCACCACGGGGCCCACCGTGCAGCTTGTTCGTAAGGGCGGCGGCCCGATCCCGCACCCGGGCGATGGCCTCGGGCTCGGTACGGCTGATCAGCAGCACGAGCGCGGCATGCGGAAACAGCTCGACAGCCGGGGTGTCCCCACTGATCCGCCCGCAGTCGGCGATGACGTCGGCGGGCGCGTTCGGGGAGTCGGCGAGCGCGGAGAAGGCGTGTCCGAGGGTGGGCCACAGCCCGGCGAGCCCGGCGGCGTGCTCGGCTATCCCGAGCCCGACGAGCACTTCGAGCCCACCGCTCAACGGCTGTACGTGGTCCCAGAGTTGATCGGGCACGAGACCGCGCCGAGCGGTGGCGGCGATGGACAACATCCCGGTGTTCGGATTCAGCGGCCCACCGTGCGCGGCGGCACTGCGGTACACGAGATCCCCGCCCGCCGGATCGGTCTCGGCGAGCAGAACGCGACGCGGCCACACAGCGGCGAGGGCGACGGCCGCGGTGGTGACACCGGGGGAACCCTTGTCGGCGGCGAGGGCGATGAGGGCCATTTTCTGGGGGTCGCCTTCTAGTTGCCGGGGACGTGCACGATGGCGACCGAGGCGGCGGACGCGGCTCGGGCGACAGCGGCCGCGTCGTCCTGATCGACGAGCAGCGTGATCGAGAGGTTGCCGGTGGTCACGGTGGAGTCGCTGTCCTCGGCCTTGGTGTTGACCTTCGCGTTGGCGACGAGGAGACCGCCGGACGACGACGAGGTCGACGTGTCGGTCTTGTCCGAGCTGGTGTCGACGTTGTAGACCGCGACGGTGTCACCGGGCTTGATGTCCGACGGGTACTGGCCCTCCTTGAGGGCGACACCGACGGAGGCCTTGCCGGCCGGGAGGCCGGTGCCCTTGGTGAACATCTGCCCCATCACGACGGTGTCGGGATAGATCGTGGACTTCGCCTTGAAGCCCTTGAGACTGCTCAGCTGTGACCACTCGACGTAGTTGATGCTGGGGTCCTTGGCGACCATCACGGAGGTCACGTCGCTGTCCTTGACGGACTCGCCGGCCTGGATCTCCTTGGTCACCTTGACGACCTCGATCCGGTCGCCGGCCTGCAGCACGAGCATCGTCGCACCCAGCGCACCGACCAGGATCAACAGCACCGCCAACGCGGCCAGCGCGGGTTTGCGCTCGCGAGGAGG
The DNA here is from genome assembly GCF_053599215.1 of Streptomyces sp. NPDC001002. Classification (NCBI taxonomy): domain Bacteria; kingdom Bacillati; phylum Actinomycetota; class Actinomycetes; order Kitasatosporales; family Streptomycetaceae; genus Streptomyces; species Streptomyces sp. NPDC001002. Next base: position 34,832 of record NZ_JBSFLV010000053.1, read on the forward strand.
GGTGGGAAGCCGGTCACCGACCCCCGCCTGAGCCGGAACCGCGGAACGTCCCGCGCCCGCCCCCGTACGCTCTTGGATCTTCACGCAACCGCTCCCCGTACGCCCCAGATGGTTTCTGCCACCACGATGGTGTCTGCCACGCCTGTCAAACTGTCTCTAAAACCGGACACTTCACCAGATCCCCTCGCGACCTGGGCGAATGCCATCGCCGGGGGTGAGTGTCAAGCCATCGCACCGTATCAGCCACACATAAGCCCCTCAAGGCGCATCCCAGCCCTCGCCCCGCCCCGGGCCCACCGTTATCCATCTGCAACTAGAGCCGCACATTTCCCTGTTACGCCCGCCTCGCGCCACCCCTCCCCCTCTGTGCGGTAGCGAATCCGCGCCCGCTCCGACATCCTTCCCACGGCGGGACGTTCGTCACGGGGTGGCCATGAGGCCTGCACGAATCACTCACGAGGCTGAGGCAACGTCGTGACATGACCTTGGCTCGCGAGCGGACTCTCTCCGTGAACGGAGCGTCGCCGACCGGCGACAGGTGGTGCTTGAGATGCCGGGGATGCCTGGGGTGCCGAGGAAAGCCCTAACTCCGCACACACGCAGCGTCCGCCTTCTTCCAACTCACCTGCGTCACTTGCCAGTCGCCGGCGGAGTCCCTCTGCGCCTGAACGGAGAACAGGATGAAGTCCTTGTCGCTCGGCCGGGTGCGCACCACCTTCCGCGTCTTGATCTCCTTGCTGTACGCCTTGCGCTGGTCCTCGCAGTAACGGGCCGCCGCTGCCCGACCGTTCGCGATGTCGGTCACCTCGAAGTCGTAGAGCCGGTAGTCGCCCGTAAGGGTGAGCCCGCTCTTCCTGACCGTCGCGACCCGGTCGGCAAAGTAAGTGAGGGCGGACGCAGCGAAGTAGCGGTTCATGTTGGCGGTCTGGCCAACCCCCTTGGCGAAGGCCTCGATAGTGGCCTGGGCCGAATGGGCCACGTCCCGCAGAATCGCGTCCTTGGTGGCGTCCCCCGTCGTCGTCTTCTCGACGGCCACCGTGATGTCCGGCGGAAAGTCGAAGGTCGGCGCGTTCCCCTCGGCCGCGGTAGATGCGGACGGTGTGACGACCCCCGGCGCACCGCCCTTGGCGGCCCCCTGGACCATGGCGCCGGCAGGGCTGTTGCCCGAGTCGCTACCGCAACCGGTCACGGAGACGGCAAGGGCAACAAGAAGACCGGCCGCGACCGTCCCGCGTCGGGTGGTTGGCATCAACGCTTTGTTTCCTCGGAGATATCGGAGATGGGCGGACGAACGATGTGCCGAGCGATGATGCCACGGGCTCGACTCAGGTCGGCGCGACCGTCGAGGCACGCCGGTCCGCCAGTTCGCACATCGCGTCCGTGTACGCCAACACTCGCTTCGAAGTCAGCAGCGCCAGGCTCGAGTTCGCGTCCACGAACCTCCTGACAGTGCGGGCTCCGGTGTCCACTCGATCGTGTCTGACGTCAACAACCATTTGCGCACGATCGGGGCACCTTACTTAGCCGCGAGAGGACGTTACACCCTTAATTGTCCTTATTTGCCCGCCAGTTCGTACCGACGAAACCCGACCCCGCGCCGATACCGTTTGCTCTCTTTCTGATCTTTCGGTCTCACGGGGAGCCCACACTGAAGCGCCGCACTTTGCCCACCACTGTCGCGCTGGCCGCAGCCACAAGCGTGCTGCTGACAGCCTGCGGGGGCAGGAACAACAACTCCCAAGCCAACGACAAGATCGCGGGAGCCGACAGAGGCGGCCCCGCGGCGTCGACTTCGCCGAGCGCCACTCGGCCGGACAACTCCGAGCGCCCAAAAATCACGCTGCCGAAGGGCGTCAAAGACGTCTTCCAGGACTGGAAGACTGGGGACACCACGAAGGACGCGATCCTCTCCGACGCCGCACAGGCGCGCCTCGCCCTCGACTACGCCGCCGCTCAGGGCAATGCCAAGGAACCAGCCCTGAGCTTCTACTGGAAAGGCGAGGCATTCATGGACGCCGTCGGCTGGGTGAAGTGGTTCGTGGACAACAACTCCACCTACATCGGAACCGTCCGCTATTACGACGCCAACGTGACCGCCTCCAGCGAGTCGTCCGCCGCCGCCGTCGTCTACTGCTCAGACGAGAGCAGGGCATACAACCAGGACAAGACGACCAAGAAGGTTGAAATCGCGGACGCAACCAGCAAGTCGTACGTCCTCCACAACACGCGCCTGGAGAAGGACGGCAAAGGCGTGTGGCGGACGGTGGGCATCGTCTCGCAGCGGGGATACAAGTCGTGTGTCCAGTAAGGGCGATGGAGAGCCGTGCGGCCATCTACTTCCTGTCGACGCTCTGCGTTCTCAGCACCGGCACGGCGCACGCGATCAGAGGCGGAAGCGAGCCGCCCGGCTCCGTCGACACCAGCGCCGACTCCACAAATCGGTCAATTTCCTCTCAGGTGAGATTCGGCCTGTCGAAGAACGGGCGCGGAGAATCCACCGGAACAGTCAGCACCCTGGGCACGTGGACTCCCCCAGCGTGCTGGTACGAACCGAAGTACACCCCGGAGGAGAAGGAGCGGCAGTATGAGGATCTGCTCGCTTCCTCCCTCTTCTCCGGCAAAGAGGATGCTGTCGAGGGGATGAAGTACCGATTCCAGGATGGCCACCCCTATACCGACTTCAACAAGAAGATGGCAGGCGACGGCCTGTTCTGGACCTCGGCCCGTGACGACAGCCGGCCCACGGACCCGCACATCTGGGAGTGCCGCGAGCCGGACTTCTGGGTGACCAGCGGCGAGACCTCTACGGTCACGAACGCCATTGACGTCGAAACGCTTGCCGGACTGGCATACAGCCGAATTCAGGTTCCTGACACCGAGGTAGCCCTTGCCCCGGAAGGGACCACCAAAGTCAACCTCCCCACATGGGCTTGGCTCGACAAGACCCACTTCCACAGCGTGTCGGTCACCGCTTCCCTCAGCGTCGGCGACTGGACGGCCTCGGCCACGACGACCGCCAGGCCTGTCTCCCTCACACTCGATCCCGGCACGCCCGACGCGACGACACACCCGTCCGACGGCGAGTGCGCCATCCACGCCGACGGCTCCATCGGCGAGCCCTACGCAAAGGGAAAGGCCGACGCAACCCCTCCCTGCGGTGTGGCCTACCTCCGCTCGTCGGACGGTGGCAGATACCAGCTCAGAGCCACGATCACGTGGGAGATCACCTGGGAGGGATCCAACGGCGAGCACGGCAAGCTACCGAACGGTGCCTTCGGCACGGACCAGGACGTTGTCGTCCAGGAGATCCAGGCCGTCAACCGCTGACGCAGCAGCACGGAACCAACCGCCGGGCGGTGGACCGACAGCGCCTCCCGACTCAGGCGGCGACAGTTCAAACGGGAAGAGGAACCCGGCACATGGCTGACCGGCTCGCCGTGGACGGCGGTGAACTTGCGCATTTCATGAAGCTCTTGAATAAATCCAGCACTTCGTTGAAGGGCCTGCGCAAAGCCTTGGGCGATGCGACTGTCACTGGCTTGGGTACGGACGACCTGGACTCGGCATGCGAGGACTTCCAGGAAGACTGGAAGTACGGAGCCGCCGAGATCGCCGAGCAGACCGAAGGTCTGGCCAAGATTGTCGGCCAGAACAAAAAGAGCTTCGAAGAAGTGGACAAGGCACTGGAAGAAGCCTTGCGGAGATCCAGGCACGGAAACGGGAACGCAGGAGACAAGAAGTGACTGTTACGTCAGACTTGGAACAGCCCCCGTACGGCAGTTCGCCCGCAGCCCGAAACGGCTCCCTGCCCCAAGGATTGAAGTCATCGCCGACCATCCCGAATCCCAACTATCCACACTTGGGCTTCAATCCAACCCCGGGTGACACGGATACGGTCCACGAGTTGTACAAGAAGCTGAGCAGCTGTGCCAAGGTCCTGGAAGAGACGCACGGGATCGTCACCAAACTCATGGACGGCAGCTACTGGAAGGGCGACGCCGCTGTAGCCTTCCGCGAACAACTCGAAGGCGGTCCCCTCCCGCTCAACCTGAAGAACGCCGCGCACTCTCTCCGGAAGGCCGCCCGACAGCTCAACGGATGGGAGGGTGAACTCGAGGAGTTTCAACGGCGAGCCAAGAAGCTCGAACAGGCAGCCAAGGATGCGCGGGACGTCGTAGACACGGCAAATGGGCAAGCCTCGGCTGCGACGAAGGCCCCGGGCCTTGAGGTCAAGGGCAGTCGGCACGACAAGGCGCAGAAAACCCTCACCGCGGCCAACACAGCGGTGGACCAGGCTCAGAACGAGCTCGATCAGGTCATCGGAAGGGCCAAGAAGCTCGCAGCGGAGCACGAGGAGAAGTCCCGATACCGGGCCGGCAAGATTCGGGACGCCACGAAGAAGCTGGCGCCTCACGAACCGGGCTGGCTCGAGGAATTCGCTGATTGGTTCACGGAGAATCTGCCCGACATCCTGAGTTTCGCTGCAGGTGTCATCGGCTTGGTGGCTCTTTTCGTGGCGACGGGAGGAACAGCTGCGGCCGTCCTGCTGTTCACGGCCGCCGCGCTGAGCGCCTACGCCCTCGTCAAGCGATTGTCCGATCCCGAAGTGCTCGCCTCGTTGAAGGACGGCTTCACCGAGGGCGAGTTCGACTCCGATTTCTGGGGAAACGTCGTCAGCCTCGGTGGTGACGTTCTGGGACTCGTTCCGGGCGTGACCGCGGTGAGCACAGGCGTCCGCGCAACAGTGAGCACCCTGCACGCCGGCGAGGAGGCAGTATCGCTCGGACGAGTTGTGACGACGCTCGGCAGTAAGACGATGAGTGAGGCGAAGGCGATCTCCGACCTGGGGAATCCCGCTCTGGATCTTGTGGTGCGTGGCGCCCGTGATTCCGCGCGCGCCGGAGAGGTCGTGGAGATCAGTTCGGCTTCACTCGGTGTCGCGACCGCCGGGTACGGCCTGGCCTCCAGTGCGGCGGATGAACTGGACAACGACGGTGCCAAGGACGGCAGCACCGGTATCGACGGCGTAAGAAGCGTCCTGGACGGGGGCGCGCTGATCGACCTCGCCCGGCACGCGTTCTGACTGAGAGGATGGAAGAGAGTCGATATGAATCCCGCAGATAACCCCGTCGCATGGGAGCACCCACCGACCCGGCGGGCCTGGCTGAGGCAGCTGGCGGTGAACGCGCTCGGTCTCGTCGGCTGGATCGCCCTGTGGTTCGCGCTCCTTGCCGTCCTGTCGGTTTTCCTGTCCCCCGGGTACGCGATCCTCGTCGCGCCGTTCCTCGTGTACTCCTTCTACCGAGCCTTCCTGCAGGTGTTCGTCCTCCCCTCGGTCTTCCGGATGAGGCGCACTCTGCAGGTGTACCCGTGGCACCTGTACAGCGACGCCTCGTGTGGCCTTGCCGAGCGGCCCGACGTCGTCGGCAGGCAGTACGGCTGGTTCGAGTTCCCGAACCCGGCCCGCCCGGAAGAACGGCTGCCCATGGTGTTCCCCCGGCACTGGGGGGTGGGATGGTGGAGCCGTCGCATGGCCCCACGTGCCGCTCGTGAGCTGAAGGCCCAGATCGGCGTGGTGTGGTTTGCGGGAGACCCCCGTTTCATTGGCGTACTCGCCGCGCCCTCGCCCGACGGCTCCGCGCCCCGACGGTTCCGCTTCCTGCATCAGCAGGCGGGCGCTGACGGAGGCCGTATCTCTGTCACCGACTGGGGTGCGACCGTCGAGGACATCGAACGAGGACAACGTGCCGGTGTCCGGCCTGTCCGTCCCTGATCTCTTCGACGACCACGAAATCTCACTGTCATGCAATCCCGCATCGCCATCGCCGATTCCGTCAATGACCCGAGGGCCGGTATCTGGTTCGCCGTACCCGGCGGTTTTACCGAGATGCCGGCAGACGTCTTGCTCGCCCCTCCCCAGTCCACCGAGGCAAACCGGCTCAAAGAAGCTCTCGCCCCGCTGTTGGAGGCCATTCCCGACGGCGTCACCCGCCAACAGTTCATCGCCCAACTGGCATCGGGACAACAACTCCTTCGCGCCCTGCACGAAGTGGGCACGGTCCATTGCTCACTCGGGGTGCACCGCGACGACGTAGGCGAAGACAGCAGAAGAACCCTGCACTCCCTCTTCACCGTGTCATGGCGCGACATTGCGTGGTCCCCGCGTGCGGTGAGCGCGGCGCGAGCAGTCGCGTCGAGGGAGGAGCACACTCACATCGAGTACTTGGACCTGCCCAGCGGACCCACATCGATGGGCGAAACCGTCCGCAGCCCATCTCACAGAGCCGGCCTACCGCCGACGCCACTGCTCCAGATCTACGCCTATCTGCCCCACCCTGACTGCAGACGCCTGGCGGTCCTCACCCTGAGCACCACGGCGGTGGAGCGGCGTGACCAGTACCGCGGGATCCTCCGGCAGATCGCAGAACTCACGAGTTTCGAATCTCCATTGGCCGAAGCGCAGTAGAAATCCACGACAGAGTTGTGGACCGACCGGTATCGCCGGTGTTCTCTCCTGCCCGGCGGACGGCGGCAAGGAGCTTCTGGTCATCGGTCTTCGCGTCCCCGGACACCGAGTGATGGAGAGGACGCCACAGAAACGAACACGGCCCACATCCATCGACGTGCCCCTCGGTTCCGAAGACGCGATACGGGCACCCCGATAGCGAAGCGAAACCCCGGACTTCGGCAGTGCCCGGCGCTCGACCGGCATCCGTCGGCAACGGCAGGCGGCTTAGGCATCAGCAGGACACATCACACACCCCCAGTGTCCGCCATGCCCACAATTCGCCAGCTTTGCTGGGAACTTCGCGGTGGCGAAACCCGGAACCCCACCGATAGCGTTTGTCCTCTTGCCGAACTTCAGTCTCACGGGGAGTCCACAGTGAAGCGCCGCACTTTGCCCACCGCCGTCGCGCTGGCCGCAGCCGCAGGTCTGCTGCTGACGGCTTGCGGGGGCGGGGACGACAGCTCCAAGGCCAACGACAAGATCGCGGGGGCCGACAGCGAGGATTCGGGTTCGGCCACGCCCTCCGCCTCGGCGACAGCCGAGAAGAACGCGCCGAGTTTCGACTTTCCGTCGGACGTCAAGGTGACCGTCGACCGGAACCCGACCGGGGACACGACGAAGGACGCGATTCTGCGAGATGTGGCGCACTCGACGCAGGCCAACATCGAGGCCTTCGCCCAGGGCAAGAGCCAGACCACGAACATGAACCGCTACTTCGCGGGTGCCGCCTTCACCTACTGGGTGCAGCAGGTCGCGGACTTCAAGAAGGACGGCCTCACCCTCACGGGCCAGTACAGGTACTACAACTTCGAGGTCACGGACGTCGCGAACGGCAAGACCGCGGCGGCGCGTTACTGCGAGGACCAGAGCAAGGCGTTCAGCAAGGAGATCAAGACCCAGAAGGTGCTGCGTACCAAGGTCACCGACAAGAGCTTCGTCCTGTACACCCTGCAGGCCCAGAAGGACTCCGCCGGCGACTGGCAGGTCACGCAGCAGAACTGGAAGAAGGCGGACGCGTCGTGCGTGCAGCGGTAGGGGCGGGCGCTGTTGGTCCTGTTCTTCGGACGGTCGCCGCCGCGGGACTTGTCGTGGCACTGGGGACGACATTCCCTGCGTATGCGGACGACACTCGGGGAAGCGGCGGAGGCACGGGCACCACCCAGCCCGAGCAGCCGGCCTCCGACCCCGGCGCCGACTCCGGGAAGGGCACCATCGGCGCCCACATCCGCATCAGCCAGAAAAAGACCGGCTCGTCCTCCTCCACCACAACCGCCACGTCCTCCAACGCCAACTGGAAGCCCCCCGTCTGCTGGTACGAGCCGATGTACTCCCCCGAGGAGTACGAGGAGTTCATCAAAACCGCGTACAAGGGCGCCCAGGAACCCGCGGCGAGTTACGCCAAGGAGCGGGCCGACGAGGACTATCACAAGGGCGACAAGGGCCTGTGGTGGCAGGTGAAGTTCCGGGACGACAACTTCACCGAGGCGTGCCCCGTCACGACGGACAACTGGGAGCTCTGGGTTCCTCCGGCCCAGCCGCGACCGGAACCGAACCAGCTGACTCCGCAGATCCTCTCCGAACTGGCCTACAACTCAACGAAGTTGCCCACCCCGCCCGTGGAACTGAGCCCGCGCGCGGACCGGCTCATCGTGAACCTCGGTACCCGGGTGAAGCTCGAGAACGCCTTCGACCGCGTATGGACGACGGCCAGCATCGACTACAAGGGCGTCCAGATGGCCGCCACCACGGTCGCGACCCCCGTCGCCCTCAAGGTCGAGGCCGGCACGGCGGACGCCGACCCGCAGAGCTGTACGTACGACCTGGTCAAGGCCAAGGACGGCTACACGGTCGACAGCACGGACGCGGGCTGCAACATCACCTACCGCCGTTCGTCCGGCAGCAACACCTACCCCTTCAACGCGTCGATCACCTGGAAAGTGACCTGGACCGACTCCGCCGACCCCGACGGAGCGCCGCAGCAACCGGCCCTGCCGGACGGCCTGTCCACGTACGAGCAGGACGTGACCGTGAAGGAGATCCAGGCCGTCAACCGCTGATGGGAAGCGGGCGGTGAACGCAACCGGCCGCCCGCTTCTCCCGAGGCCTATGAGGACCGCCCAGGATTTCAAACGATCCAGCGCAAGGACTCGCTGATGGCCGAACACAACCGGTACATCGGTCCTGTCGTGCCACTCAGAGGTACCGCGAACCCGAGGACCAGGTAACCGACAGCTCCGGGCATCTGGACGTACAGATCCATGGTTGTCGGTGTGCGGATTCGTACGGTCTGTCCCGCCGGAAGTTCGATGGTCGACACCTCTGTGTCCTGAGCGTCTGCCCCTCCCCTCACCTCGAACGATGCTCGTAGATCGTCGGGAGTCAGAGACCCGGTGCGGGGGATCAGGGAAACGATGAGGGACGCAGGGAGAATGCCGCCGTCGTCCAGCTCGGGTCTGAGAAAGAATTCCAAGGCGCCGTTCCTGACTCCGGCTTCCGCGGTGTTGCGAAGGGTCGCCCAGACTTCCTGCTTGGTCTCGGCCGGAGCACTCCTGCCCTCGGCCTGATGGTCCACAAAGGTCTTCAGTTGTGCGCGCCAGCGGTCCTGCGTGAGGTCGATACGGAACCAGTCCCGGGGGACCAGCAGCCGGTAGTCGCTGGGAGGTGCCGTCGCATCGGGGTGCGGAATCATCCAGGCATCACAACCGACTTGCCCGACTCGTTGAACAGACGGACGCTCTTCACCACGCCGGCGAACATGGCCGAGAAGACGTCCCAGCCCTTGGGCGTCGGAGTGCCCATCTCCAGGACCAGAGCCGTGCCGTTGTTGAGCGGTATCTGAACCTGGATGAAGGACGTCACCACTGGTTCGTCACTTCCCGAGGCCGTGAGACTTCCGTCGAGGGTTCCTTTGCGCGTACCTATGCAGGAGACGGCAGGACCACAGGGAAGCGCGATCTCGCCGACCTGTCCGATGCCGAGGTGACGCATCGTCGAGGCGAGGAATCCCACAGGCTGGGTTCCGGCCCTCTCATCCAGATCGATCATGCTTATGGTGACCGTCGCCGTGCAACGTTCGCCGTCCACCTCGGTCAGCACGAAACCCGAGTACTGGATCCCGGCCTCGATGAACGAGTCGTAGTGAGCGGCGACCATCACCGCCCACTGCAATTGCACCTCGAATGTCGCCTCCGGCATCACCGCTCGGGACATCTCTATGAGTTGCTCGGCCGTCGCGTCCAGATCCTCCGCATCCATCGGGATCTCGAAGAATCCCTCCGGCATGATCCACCGGACGTCGATACCCGGACCTCCGACCATGCCTTGGCGATTCTCCTCAGCTGCCATCGCACTCACGACAGGTCTTCTCCATCAGCGAACTCCGCTTCGTCCACCTCGGGGTGGAAACCGGCCGCGAACGGATACGGGCCGTAGTGCGGATAGTGGGCGGGGACGTCTGCGCCTTCTCTGCGGGCCAGGTGCGCCAGCTCACGGTACCTGCGAGCCCGGGCCCGGAGATTCTGCCGGACGGGATCGCCCCAGTGGGCCATGGCGGTTCGCACGAACAGGGCCAGCAGTACCAGGACGACGGCAACGGCAACGACGGCGTAGGCGGTACGGGCCGTCCTCGACTCCCAGTACTGGACCACCCCGCCCCAGTACACAGCGGCGCCGAATCCGACGATCGCCAGAGGGACCCCGATCTTGAATCCCGCGTTGAACATCTCGATCTCGTCGTGATGCCGGCGCCGGAGCATACGAAGTACGCCCCGATCGTCGAGGAAGTCGAAGCGGAGTTCCTCGGCCGACCGCTCCGCCAATGCCCTCGCCACCGGAACGGCGGCAATCACCTCGCCCGGGACGAGTTTCGCAGGATCGGTGCCTCTGCGGCCGACGAACTCCCATTCGCCAAGGTCCGTTGTTTCACTCACGTCGTCCGGCCCCCTTCCATGGAGCTTCCATCCGTAGTCGCATCGTTGCCGCTATGCGGCCAGGGCAGCATGGAAGGGCTGCGGCGACGGCCCGGGAGACGGATTCGGCGTGGGCGGCGTGGCCGCTGGCTGCTCAGGTTCCTGGTAGCCGGTCGACCCACCGTTCTCCCCACTGAACATGCGGTGGAGCGCACTCGCGAGCCCGCTGCCCTTGATGGCCGCAGTGATCTGCTTTCCACCGAGCGGTTTGAACACTTCAGGAAGCTCGGGAACGACGGCCCCGACCTTGGATGTGGCGAGCCTGTTGCCCAGTTTCAGGCCTCCCTCCAGGACCTTGTTCGTCAAGCCGACGCTGAGGCCGTTGAGGAAGTTGTGTCCGATACCGTCGACGGCGGCGATGCCTCTGAACGAGCCCCAGGTGCCGAGTTTCCCGAAAGCGCTGAGCTTGGAGACACCCTTGAGGCCGACGAGTGCCCTGAATCCCTTCATCGCCCCCAGCCCGGGAAGCACACCCAGGAAGTCGGTACCCAGCTTCAGCCAGTTGACCTTTCCGCCGCGCACCGACATGTCGTAGGCGTGGCCGGCCAGTGCGGCCGCGCTGGAGAGAACCGCGAGGGTGGCGAAGATGGGCACGAGGAACTGAAGGGGTGGAATGAACGCACAGATGACCGCGAGCACGGACAGGATCGCGGAAATGTTGGAGAAGCGATCCGCCCAGTCGGCGAGCCAGTTCATGAACCCACCCGGGTCACGCACCGCGTCGTGATGCACGACATCCTTGATGTGCCGGGCCGCGCGATCCCCCGCGTCGTCAAAGATGTCCTTGGCGTCTTTGACGTCCTTGCGTGCCTGGCCTATCCGATGCAGCGCATCCTCGCGCTTCTTCACCCATCGTTCGTACTCGGGCCTGTCGGCCTCGGGTATCTGGCTCACGAGATACTTGTCGGTGAACTTCTTCACTTCCCGGTCGGCGAGGTCATGATCCGACTTCGCCTCAAGGTAGTTCACCAACGCCTTGTCGGCCTGCTTCTGAGCACGGTGCAGTTCACCGGCGAATTCCTTCGACTCGCCCTCGGCCACCTTGGTGCCCAGCGCCTTGGCCGCCTCGTCGTATCGCTCGAAGGATTTCTTGAGCCGGTCGCCGGCGCCGTCGGCGATCTCGTTGAAAGCCCGTCCCGCGTCGCTGTCCCAGCCCTCCACCGAGGACAACGCCTTGATGGCCCGCGCCTGTTCATCGATCATGTCGGCCATCCTGCGCAACTTGCGCCCGAGTGCCGCCACTTCATCAGGATCACCCGGCGTGGGATCCTCGTCCCACAGTGGCGGCCAGTCACTGGATCGCCTGCTCACTTCTTTCCCTTCCCCGTAGCGTCAGCGATGGCCTTGGCCAACTCGTGGTCGATCTCTTCGTACTTCTGGGCTGCGGCATCCGTGTACTCGGCCAGTTTCTTGAGCTCCTTCGCCAGCTTCTTCCGTGTCTTCTTCCACGTGCTGCCGAAGTCATCGAAAGCGTCTTTCAGGCCACCGTGTCCCAGATCGTCCTCATAACCGTCCGCAGGATTCCCGTGTTCCTCGAACTCACGTTGAATCTTTCCCAGAGAACGCGAACACCCTTTGATCATGTCGAGGTCGTACGCGGTTCTGTCGGCCATTGAAGAATTTCCCCCATCATGAACATGAGACACTGCTGCACGGTGTCCCCCACAGCAGCAAGGAAGGTGAGACGGGTTTGTCCAGGAGCACCGACCGCACCATACGGAACCGCCTCGGCGTAGCCACGGACGCCGGGGCCTGGTGCACCATCGGCAAGATTCCCGAGCCGCCCGCGGACGTGTACCAGGCTTCTGGGGCGGGCCCCTTGCGGCCCGCGTTCCTGAGGCCCCTCGGCATGCTCGGCGCCGTGTTGGTCGCACCCTTCATGCCGATCGCCATGTTGTTCAGCCTCCTGGCCTCAGGCGAGGAAGCCCTCAAGCGGATGCTGTCGACGAAGGAAGAGCGCGACCGTGCCCGCGCCGCGGACCTCGATGTCGAGCGACGGGACAAGGCCATCGTCGAACTCGGCCTCGACAAGACCTTCGACGGCAACTGGAACGGGGCTGCTGCCCAGTTCCTGCTGCGTTGGTACAGCCACTCCTCGCACCACCAACGGTTCGTGCTGCTGGCCCAGGGCCGCATCCTGCTGGCCGCGCCGCCCAAGCGGGTGTCCGTCCGCCGGGACGAACGTATGCACATCGTCGCCGAGATCCCTGCCGGAGAAGCCGTCCTTGAGGACCCGCTCCCCGCGTACGAGAGCAACAAACTGCGTATCCGCTTCAAGGACGACACCTGGCTGACCCTGACCTCCGAGGAATGGCGCAGCGACCTGCACAAGTACCTGATGCGTCACCCGGAGACAGGCGAGATCCAGAGCACCGAGGCATGAAACGCGGGTGCGATGGGGGCACAAGGCCTGTGCCCCCATCGCACGGACGCGCATCCGCCGAGTCGATCAGCCCTTGGCCGACTTCGCCAACTGATCGTCCAGCTGCTCGTACGCTTCCTTCGCCTTCTTCAAGAAGTCCGAAAGCCCGTGCAGCCCCTGGATCGTCTTCGTCGCACCCTTGGTGAAGTCCTTCATGGAGTCGTCGTACGCTCCGGAGGCCTTCTGGGTGGAGAAGCCGTTCTCGACCAGTGCCGAGACCCGCTTCTCGACCGACTTGATCTTGTCTTCCAGGTCGTGCATGTCCTTGATCAGGTCACCCGCGACCTTCTCCATCTCGGCATAAGTAAGGTCTGCGTCTTTGCCCTTGCCCATGACGGCACTCCCTCCCGTTGGTGTGGCCTCAGGGCCTTCCCCCGTGGCACCGTTCGCGCGAGCCGCCCCGCCGTACCTCGGCACAGCGGTAGTCCGCACGAGCAAAGATCTTACGGGTGCGGCCCGTGGGGCCACAGGGGCCTCGTGCAAGGGAATCGTGAACCGTCGCACATCCCGTTGCGTACGGCAAAGGCTCTCGGGCTAAGGTCGCTCCCAGTCTGTGTTGAGTCTGTTGGGGGACCTAGCGTGCGCCTGAGTCTTACCGTCGTCGACCCGCTCGGCGGTGCCAGTGCCGACGTGGTGCTCGACGCCGATCCGGAGTCCACCGTCGGTGACATCACCGGGGAGTTGGCGAAGCATGTCGGTTTGAGTGGGAGTGCGCAGATCATTCCGATTGGCGCGCAGAGGGGCATGGCAGCCGGCTCCTCCCCCCTCGCCTACGTCGACGGGTACGCCCTCGACCCCGCCGCCGACGTCGTCGGCTCGCCCCTGCGCGACGGCGTCGTCGTCAGCCTGCACGACCCCGCCGGGTGTCTGCTCGGGGAGCCCACCGGTGTCGTGGAGTTCCGGGTGGTGGGCGGTCCCGCCGCCGGTACCGTGCACCGGCTCGGGGTCGGCAAGTACGACATCGGCAGCGGACCGGCCGCACACCTCCGCGTCGACGACCCCGAACTCCCCGCCCGCGCCGCCACCCTCTCCATCGCCATCGACGGCACCTGCCAACTCGCCCTCCACATAAGTAAAGAGAGCACCGAAAGCCAACCCCGCCTCGACGGCGAGGACTTCACCGGCGGCGAATGGCCCCTCACCTCCCAACTCTCCCTCGGCAACACCCTGTTGGAGATCAACGCATACTCCCCTCCCAACGCCGCCCTGAAGTGGTCCGACGACGGTGCCGCGCTCGACTACAACCGGCCCCCGCGGCTGCGGCCCGCCGACCGGCAGACCAGCTTCTCGTTGCCGAACCCGCCCAGCGACTACGAAGCCCGGCCGCTGCCCTGGCTGATGGCGGTGTTGCCGCTGGTCGGCGCGGTGGTGTCGGTGATGATGTTCGGGCGCTGGTACTACCTGATCATGGCGCTGATGAGCCCGCTGATGCTCTTCGGCAACTACTTCATGGACAAGAAGCACGGGCGCAAGTCCCACGCCAAGCAGCAGAAGGAATACAAGGAACACAAGGCTCGGATCGAGAAGGACGCGCAAGAAGCTCTCGTCACCGAGCGGGCCGATCGGCGGCAGGCCGTGCCCGATCCGGCCGCCGTGCTGACCTTCGGCACCGGACCGCGCACCCGGCTGTGGGAGCGGCGGCGCACCGACGCCGACCATCTGCTGCTCCGCTTCGGCACCGGCCGTCTCCCCTCCGAGGTCGAGTTGGACGACCCGGAGCAGGACGAGCACAAGCGCAAGGTCCGCTGGTACATCGAGGACGCGCCGGTCGCGCTCTCGCTGCGCGACCTCGGGGTCGTCGGTGTCGCCGGGCCCGGTGACTCCGCGCACGCGCTGGGGCGTTGGGCCGTCGCCCAGACCGCCGTCCTGCACAGCCCGATGGACGTGCAGCTCTACGTCCTCACCGACAACGACGCCCACGACCGCTGGGACTGGGTGCGCTGGCTGCCGCACTCCCGCCCCACCGGCGGCCAGGACGTCAACGTCCTCATCGGCACCGACGCCGAGACCGTCGCGGCCCGCGTGGGTGAGTTGACCCAGCTCCTCGACGGCCGCCAGAAGGCCCTCCAGCAGGGCGGCCGCAACAAGACCGACGGTCCCGCCTTCAGCGACCCCGACATCGTCGTCGTATGGGACGGCTCTCGGCGGCTGCGGTCCATGCCCGGCGTCGTACGACTGCTGCGGGAGGGTCCGGGGGTCGCGATCCGGTCGGTCTGTCTGGACGAGGAGGAGCGCTTCCTGCCCGGCGAGTGCCAAGCCGTGGTCGTCGCCGAGCCGCATCGGACCGAGGACTCCTCCGCCGCCGTTCCCGTCGCCGCGCAGTCCGCCGGTGGCTTCCCCTCCTTCCAGGCCTGGCATCCCAACGCCCAGCAGGACGAGCAACAGGCCGAGCAGGTACTGGAGTTGCGGCTGCGGGTCGAGCAGAGCGGGGCGCTGCGCAAGCGGAACGTACGGCCGGACTTCGTCTCCGCCGCCTGGTGCGCCCGGCTCGCCCGCTCCCTCTCACCGCTGCGCGACATCAGCGGCGAGACCGAGGACTCGGCGCTGCCCGGGGCCAGCCGGCTGCTGGACGTGCTCCAACTGGAGCCGCCCACGCGGGACGCGGTCGCCGCGCGGTGGCGGATGGGCGGGCAGTCGACGATGGCCGTCATCGGTGAGTCGTACGACGGTCCGTTCGGCATCGACCTGCGACGGGACGGCCCGCACGGGCTGATCGCCGGTACGACCGGTTCGGGCAAGTCGGAGCTGCTGCAGACCATTGTCGCGGCGCTCGCCGTCGCGAACACGCCGGAGAACATGACGTTCGTCCTGGTCGACTACAAGGGCGGCGCCGCCTTCAAGGACTGTGTCCGACTCCCGCACACCGTCGGCATGGTGACCGACCTCGACGCCCACCTCGTCGAGCGCGCGCTGGAGTCGCTGGGCGCCGAGTTGAAGCGCCGCGAGCACATCCTCGCCGCCGCCGACGCCAAGGACATCGAGGACTACCAGGACCTGGTGCGGAGGGAGCCGAGCAATCCTCCGGTGCCCCGACTCCTCATCGTCATCGACGAGTTCGCGTCGATGGTGCGTGACCTGCCCGACTTCGTCGCCGGTCTCGTCAACATCGCCCAGCGAGGGCGTTCGCTCGGCATCCACCTGCTGCTCGCCACCCAGCGGCCAAGTGGTGTGGTCTCCCCGGAGATCCGCGCCAACACCAACCTCCGCATCGCGCTGCGCGTGACCGACGCCGGTGAGTCCACGGACGTCATCGACGCGCCCGACGCCGGGCACATCGCGAAGAGCACACCGGGACGGGCGTACGTCCGACTCGGTCACGCCTCCCTGGTGCCCTTCCAGTCGGGGCGGGTCGGTGGCCGGCGTCCCGGTGCCGCCGATCCGGCGACGCTCGCGCCCTGGGCCGGGCCGCTGACCTGGCAGGACCTGGGGCGCGGGGCGCTGCAGAAGCCCAAGTCCGAGGCCCGCGAGGACGACGAGATCACCGACCTCAAGGTGCTGGTGGACGTCGTACGGGAGGCCAACACGGCCCTCGGCATCCCCGCACAGCACTCGCCGTGGCTGCCCGCGCTGGACGACTCGCTGCTGCTCGACGACGTCCCGGCCGTGCAGGCCCAGGGCTCACTGCCCGCCGCCCCGTACGGCGTCGAGGACCTGCCCGCCGACCAGGCCCGGCGTGCGGTCGCCGTGGACTTCGCGACCTTCGGGCACCTCATCGTGGCCGGCGCCCCGCGCACCGGCCGCTCGCAGCTGCTGCGGACCATCGCCGGTTCGCTGGCCCGCACCAACTCCTGTGCGGACGTGCACCTTTACGGCATCGACTGCGGCAACGGCGCGCTGAACGCGCTGACCCGGCTGCCGCACTGCGGCGCGGTCGTCAGCCGCAACCAGCTGGAGCGGGTGGAGCGGCTCATCGGGCGGCTCGGCAGTGAAGTGACCCGCCGTCAGGACCTGTTGGCCGACAAGGGGTTCGCCGACATCGGCGAGCAGCGGGCCGCCGTCACCGAGGAGGAACGACTGCCGCACATCGTGCTGCTGCTCGACCGCTGGGAGGGCTGGCTGCCCACGCTCGGCGAGCACAACCACGGTGAACTGACCGACCAGGTCATGGTGATGATGCGGGAAGGCGCGAGCGTCGGCATCCATGTCGTGATCACCGGTGACCGGCAGCTGCTGGCGGGCCGTATCTCCTCCCTCACCGAGGACAAGTTCGGTCTGCGGCTCGCCGACCGCGCCGACTTCTCGATGCTGGACATCAACTCCCGCAAGGTGCCCGAGGAGATCCCGCCGGGCCGCGCCTTCCGCAACGAGACGGCGGCGGAGACGCAGTTCGCGCTGCTCTCCGAGGACACCACAGGGCAGGGCCAGAACGCGGCGCTGGTGGCGATCGGCGAGGCGGCGGCCGCCCGGGATTCCCAAGTCCCGCGCGAGCGGCGCCCGTTCCGGGTCGACGTGCTGCCGAGCCGGATCTCCTTCGAGGACGCGTGGGCGATGCGCGAACCGGCGACCTCCGCCGCCCCGCTGTGGGCGATCGCGGGCGTCGGCGGCGACGAACTCACCGCGTTCGGCCCCGACCTCGCCCAGGGCATCCCGGCGTTCGTGATCGGCGGCCCCGCCAAGTCCGGTCGCAGCACGGTGCTGTTGAACTTCGCCCGCTCCTACCTCACCCAGGGCGTACGTCTCGTGATCGCCGCCCCGCGCCCCTCTCCGCTCCGTGAACTCGACGGCCAGGAAGGCGTGTTGAAGGTCTTCACCGGACGGGACGTCGACGAGGACGAGCTGGAGGAGCTGGTCGGGACGGCCAGCCCGGCCGAGCCGATCGTCGTGCTGGTCGACGACGCCGAGGTGCTGGACGACTGCGACGCCGAGGACGTCTTCAAGCGCATCGTCGAACGCGGCGTCGAGGAGGGCCTCGCCGTCGTCATCGCCGGTGACGAGGACGAGATCTGCGACGGTTTCTCCGGCTGGCAGGTCGACGCGAAGAAGGCCCGCCGCGGCATCCTGCTCTCCCCGCAGGAGTCCGGCTCCGGCGAACTCATCGGCATCCGCACCAACCGCAGCATGGTCGGCGGCCCGGTCACCCCCGGCAAGGGCATGCTCCACCTGGGCGGCGGGGACCACGTCACGGTGACGACGCCGATGTAGGCGGGAGGGGCGGGGACCCCGGCATACAGCCGAAGGCCCCCGCCCTCACCCCTACTCGACCTTCGACATCCGCGACGTCGGATTGCCCTCCGCCTCGCTGTCCGACACGTACTTCAGGTCGTCCCCCACCCGCGACAACCGCACTGTGTGCGGTGTCGGATTGCACCCGTCGTGGTTGGACGCGGCGCCGGTCGACGTGGCGACGATCTCCTTCTTGGTCACCGACTTCACGGTGAGGTTGTCGTCGCAGGTGCCGCCGAGCTGGTCGGTCTGGCGCAGGGTGCCCAACGCCTCGCCCACGGCGGCCTGTCGGACGGTCAGCCGGAAGGTGCCGACCGGGAGCGTGCCGTCGAGGGCGAGGGCCGAGCCCTCCCAGGTGCCCAGATAGGAGTCGGGGACGGCGGACCCGGCGCTCTGACCCGCGCTCGTCGGGCCGGGGCTCGGCGTCGCGCTGCCGGTGTCGCGGGAACTGGGCTTCGGGCTCGCGGAGGAGCCGGGCTCGTTCCCCGAAGTGGCCGCCGGCGCCGAGGACTTGGAACTCGCGTCGCCCGACGCGTCGTTGCTGCTCCCGCCCTTCGGCATCAGATCGAACAGGAACACCGACCCCACCGTCACCGCCGCCAACGCCCCCGCGACCGCCAGCGCCACCGTGCAGCTCATCCGCCGCCCCCGCCCGCCGGCCCCCGGCGCGGACGACGCGGCCACGGAGACGGACAGCTTCCCGGGCCGCTCGTCCACGGGACCGGACGGGGACACCGTCTCGTGCGGGGCCGCGTCACGCGGCTCGGGGACGGAGACAGGCACAGCCGCCGGAGTAGCGGTGGGCATCGGCGGAGCCATCGTCGGCGGCGGCCCGAACTGCCCCACGGAACCACTCGAATCGACCGACGGACTGCTGAACCCCACCGGCCCGGAAGCCGCCTCCCTCAGCCCCGTTCCTGCTTGGCCCGTTCCCTCTTGCCCCGCCTCCCCCAGCACCCCCTCAAGATTCAACAGCTGTACGGCACTTCGGCTCACCTGCTCCACCAGCGCCCCCGGCAGCCACCCGCCCGCCACCAGCCGGGCCGCCCCCTTGGGAGCGAGCCGGCGGGCCAGTTCGGGCGGGGTCGGCCGGGCGGTCGGGTCCTTGACCAGGCAGGCCTCGACCACCTCCCGCAACTCGCCCTCCAGCGAGCCGAGTTCGGGCGGCTCATGGACGACCCGGTAGAGCAGGGCGGCCGACGAGTCGCCCGGGAACGGCGGTTCGCCGGTCGCCGCGTACGCCAGTACCGCGCCGAGCGAGAAGACGTCGGCCGCCGCCGTGGCGCCCTTGCCGAGGATCTGCTCGGGGGACATGTAGCCGGGCGAGCCGATGGAGACCCCGGTCGAGGTGAGGGAGGCCGTGCCGTCGGTGGCGCGGGCGATGCCGAAGTCGATGAGGAGGGGGCCGTCCAGGGTGAGCAGGACGTTGGAGGGCTTCACGTCCCGGTGGACCAGGCCCAGTTCGTGCACGGCCGTCAGCGCCTCGGCGAGGCCGGCGCCCAGGACCCGTACGGAATGGGCGGGCAGCGGGCCTACGTCCGTGACCGCGCCGGTCAGGGACGGGCCGGCGGCGTACGCCGTGGCGACCCAGGGGACGGCGGCCTGCGGGTCGGCGTCGAGCACCGGGGCGGTCCAGGCGCCGCCCACCCGCCGGGCCGCGTCCACCTCGCGCCGGAAGCGGGCGCGGAACTCCTCGTCGAGGGCGAAGTGCGGGTGCACGATCTTCACCGCGACCGTGCGGCCCCCGGCGCTGCGGCCCAGGTAGACCCGGCCCATCCCGCCGGAACCGAGCCGGCCGAGCAGGCGGTAGGGCCCCACGACGGTGGGCTCGTCGACTCCGAGCGGTTGCATGACGTCCACCCCTCCCCCGTAACGAGTAGAAGGGTAGTGCGCCCACGGCCGCCGGAAAGCTCCCCGCCGGCTACGGATCGCCCACGGATCGGCTACGGCTGGAGCAGATTCACCTTCAGGTCGGCCGGGAGACCGCTCGTCGGGCCGATCCGGCGGGCGAACTCCTCGACCGCGGCCAGCTGGGGGGCGCCGAAGTCGAAGTCGAGGGTCGTGAAGTACTGCTCCAGGACCTGCTCGTCGAAGACCTCCCAGCGGGCCGCCTGCTCGGCGACCTTGCCGACCTCCTCCAGGGAGAGGTTGCGGGAGGCGAGGAAGGCCTCGTGGACCTTGTGGGTGATCTCCGGCTCGCGTTCCAGGTAGTCGCGGCGGGCCGCCCAGACGGCGAAGACGAAGGGCAGTCCGGTCCACTCCTTCCAGAGCGCGCCGAGGTCGTGCACCTGGAGGCCGTAGCGCGGGCCGTCGTGGAAGTAGGCCCGCAGGGCCGCGTCGCCGATCAGGACCGCCGCGTCCGCCTCCTGCATCATCAGGCTGAGGTCGGGCGGACACGTGTAGTAGTCGGGGGTCACGCCGTAGCGGTCCGAGAGGAGCAGCTGGGCGAGGCGGACGGAGGTGCGGGAGGTCGACCCGAGGGCGACCCGGGCGCCGTCCAGCTCCGTCAGCGGGACCTGGGAGACGATGACGCAGGACAGGACGGGACCGTCGCAGCCGACGGCGATGTCCGGGAAGACGACCAGGTCGTCCGCGTGCTTGAGGAACTCGGCGGTGGCGATGGGGCCGATGTCGAGGTCGCCCCGCACCAGCTTCTCGTTGAGCTTGTCCGGGGTGTCCTTCGTGAGCTCGATGTCGAGGAGGGTGCCGGTCCTCGCGAGCCCCCAGTACAGGGGCAGGCAGTTCAGGAACTGGATGTGTCCGACGCGCGGCCGGGTGCGAGAATTGTCCACATCGCGAGGCTAGACCCTGCGGCGCGTGGTATGGCGACCGCCCCCACCGGCTCGCCGTCAACGCGACACGCCCGGGATCAAACGTTCCGGTGACGTGATCTTGGCCTCTATTGCTTTCGGGTGCCCACATGCTAGGCTCGCCGCAAGTTGCAGTTTGGTTTCCCTTGCAGTACAGAGCCTGCGGAGCATGTAACCGCGGGCTCTAGTCGTTTTCAGACGTATGCAGTAGTGCGGGACTTGTTTTCACACGTGCAGGGTTCTGGAGCAGGGCGACCCTTTGGGCCCAAGGAGGGCTTATGGCTACCGGAACCGTGAAGTGGTTCAACGCCGAAAAGGGCTTTGGATTCATCGCCCAAGAAGGCGGAGGCCCCGACGTCTTCGTTCACTACTCCGCGATCAACGCGTCCGGTTTCCGCTCGCTCGAGGAGAACCAGCAGGTTTCCTTCGACGTGACCCAGGGTCCGAAGGGCCCGCAGGCGGAGAACGTCACGCCGGTCTGATGTGACCTGGGCCGTCGGCCCGGCGATCTGAGTACGAGTTGCACTACCCAAGGAGCCCCGCGCCGCAAGGCGACGGGGCTCCTGCCTTTGTGCTGCGCGGGCGGAAGCGGTGGGGGTGTTGCAGGTCGGAGGCGTTGTCAGTGGTCGTCGGTAGCGTCCGGGACATGACCGAACCCGACTTCGTCACAGCCACCCGCACCTTCTACGACACCATCGCCGAGGACTACTCGGAGCGCTTCCGCGACGGGCACGCCGGACATCCGCTGGAGCGGGCGCTGCTCGGGGCGTACGCCGAGAGCGTGGGCCGGGGCGGGCAGGTGGCGGACCTGGGGTGCGGGCCGGGGCGGGTGACCGCGTATCTCGCCGGGCTCGGCCTCGACGTCTTCGGCATGGATCTGTCCGAGGGGATGCTGGCGGTGGCCCGCCGGGAGCATCCGGAGCTGCGCTTCGAGCAGGGGTCGATGCTCGACTCGGGGCTGGCCGACGGGCAGCTGGCGGGGGTGGTGTGCTGGTACTCGTCCATCCACACCCCGCCCGAGCGGCTCCCCGACCTGTTCGGCGAGTTCCACCGGGTGCTGGCGCCGGGCGGTCATCTGCTGCTCGGCTTCCAGGTCGGCGACCGGACCCGGTTTCACGACCGGCCGTTCGGCCACGACGTCACGCTCGGCTTCCAGCGGCGGCGGCCGGAACTGATCGAGGAGCTGCTCGGCGAAGCCGGTTTCACGATGCTCTCGCGGACCGTACGGGAGCCGGACGAAGACCGCCAGGAGTACGTCCAGCACGCCTTCCTGCTGGCCCGCAGAACCCCGCCGGGAGCCTCCCTGTGAGCCCCCGCTAGAGCACCCCCGCCAGATCCCGCGCCGCGATGTACCCGAACGTCATCGCCGGACCGATCGTCGAGCCCGCGCCCGCGTAGCTGTGGCCCATCACCGCCGCGCTGGCGTTCCCGGCGGCGTACAGGCCCGGGATGACGGAGCCGTCGGACCGCAGCACGCGCGCCATCGCGTCGGTCACCAGGCCGCCCTTGGTGCCGAGGTCGCCGGGGACGATCTTGAAGGCGTAGTACGGGGGCAGCCACAGGGGCGCGAGGCAGGAGTTGGGGAGGACGGCGGGGTCCGTGTAGTAGTGGTCGTACGCGCTGTCGCCGCGGTGGAAGTCGGGGTCCTTTCCCACCAGGGCCTGGGAGTTGAAGCGGCTGACCGTGGTGCGCAGCGCGGCCGCCGGGACGCCGATGGACGCGGCGAGGGCGTCGAAGGACCAGGCCTTGTGGGCGGCGCCCGAGCCGTACCAGTCGTCGGGCAGGACGAAGGTCGGGGCGATGTCCCGAAAGAGGTAGCGGTTGCGGTAGTTCTGGTCGACGACCAGCCAGGCCGGGATGTCGGGGTCGGTGGGGTTGCGGTCGTACATGGTGTGCACGACATCGCTGTAGGGGGCGGCCTCGTTGACGAAGCGGC
Organism: Streptomyces sp. NPDC001002; assembly: GCF_053599215.1. Taxonomy (NCBI): domain Bacteria; kingdom Bacillati; phylum Actinomycetota; class Actinomycetes; order Kitasatosporales; family Streptomycetaceae; genus Streptomyces; species Streptomyces sp. NPDC001002. The sequence goes on from NZ_JBSFLV010000053.1 coordinate 57,639, forward strand.
TGCCGGCGGCGTTGATCATCAGGCCGCCGGGGAGGGTGCGTTCGGCGAGGCAGAAGTACGGGTCGTCGGGCAGCGGGATCGCCGGGCCCCACCAGGCGTCGTCCATCAACGCCAGGGCGCCGCCGGCCTGTTGGCCGGCCCGGATGCCGTCGCCGGTGTTCTCCTTCGCGCCGACGGTCCAGTCGGTGCCGATCGGCTGGCGCTGGTACTGGGCCCGCATGGCCGCGTTGTGCTCGAATCCGCCGGAGCCCACGACGACACCGCGCCGGGCGCGTACGAGACCGGCGGCGCCCGCGCGCGTGACGACGGCTCCGGTGACGGCGCCGCCCTCGACGTACAGGCTGGTGAGCGGGGTGTTCAGCCATACCGGGACGCCGGCGCTCTGGAGCCCGGCGCGCAGTCCGGCGGCCAGGGACTGGCCCATGGTGAGCGGTTTCTGGCCCAGCAGGGCGGCCTTGGTGCCGCGGGCCAGGCATTCGGCGGCGACGGCGGCGCCCTTGACGCTCACGGCGGACAGGGCGAGCCATTTGTAGTCGGCGCTGAAGACGACGAGGCCGGCCGGGACGTCCAGGTAGGGCGGGTTGAGGTGGGCGAGTTCGGCGCCGAGGACGTTGCCGTCGAGCTGGTCGGGTTCGATGGAGCGGCCGTTCGGGAGGCCGCCGGGGAGTTCGGGGTAGTAGTCGCTGTACCCCTCCATCCAGCGGAAGCGCAGCGGGCTGTTGGCCATGACGAAGGAGATCATCGCCGGGCCGTGGGCGAGGAAGGCCTGCTGCCGGGCGGCCGGGACGTCCGGGCCGACGACGGCGGCGAGGTAGGCGGCGGCCTTGGCGGGCGTGTCCGGGACGCCCGCGGCCAGCAGCACCGGGTTGTTGGGGATCCAGATGCCGGCCCCGGAGCGGGCGGCCGAGCCGCCGAAGGTGGCCGCCTTCTCGACGACCACGCAACTCAGGCCCGCCTTGGCCGCGGTGAGCGCGGCGGTCATGCCGGCCGCCCCGGAGCCGATCACGACGACGTCGTACGTACCCAGGAGCGGCGGGGCGGCCGCGGTGGCCGGGCCGGCGCCGGTCGCGAGGGCGACACCGGCCGCCGCGGAGGTGCCGAGCACCTGTCTGCGGGTCGGCAGCCCGATGGGTCTGCCGGGCTCCGTGTACGTGCTCGTGGACATCTCGGGTTCCTCCCGCCGAACGGGGACAAGGGGACCGGAATGTCGCGCGAGGGTCTTGTGAAGTCAATAACCGGGCGCGGGCGAAATGCCGTGCCCGATAGGTCAGTTGAGGCCGATCTGCGCGCAGTCCGCCGCGTAGGCCTGGGTGCAGATGTCCTTGACGGTGTAGACGCCGTCCGCGATCAGCGTCTGCTCGATGTTGTCCTTGGTGAGGGCGACCACCGGCACCAGGTTCGCGGGGATGTCCTTCTGCGTCGGGCTGTCGACCCGGTCCTGGGTCAGCGCGTCGAACTCGATGTCGCGGCCCTGGACCCGCGCGACCGCCAGCTTGGCGGCGCCGGTGGCCTCCAGCAGGAAGGACTTGTACACCGTCATGTACTGCTCGCCCGAGACGACCCGCTGGACGGCGTCCAGGTTCGCGTCCTGCCCGGTGACCGGCGGGATCTTGTTGGCGCCGGCCTCCTTGAGGGCGTCGATGACGGCGCCGGCCATGCCGTCGTTGGCGGAGTAGACGGCCGCGATGTTGCCGAGCCCGATCGACTGGATCGCCTTGAGCATGTTGGCCTTGGCGGTGGCCGGCAGCCACTGCGGGGTCTCGTACTCCTTGGCGATGACGACCTTGCCCTTGAGCTCGCTGAGCGCACCGGCCTTGAAGCTGGCGGTGTTGGGGTCGTTGACGTCGCCGTCCATCATGACGATCTTGCTGCTCGCGGCCTTGTCGCCGAGGGCGGTGACGACGGCCCGGCCCTGCACCTCGCCGACGAGTTCGTTGTCGTGGGAGACGTAGGCGTCGATCGGGCCCTGGGCGAGCCGGTCGTAGGCGATGACCGGTATCCCGGCGTCCTTGGCCTTCTGCACCTCGGTGGAGATGGCCTTGGAGTCCAGGGCGTCCACCAGGACGACGTCCACCTGGTCGTCGATCATCTTCTGGAACTGGCTGCTCTGTTTGGCCACGCTCGCCTCGGCGTTGGCGTAGACGACCTTGCCCTTGCCGTTGGTGAGGGTGGTGACCTGCTTCTTGATGATGGGGTAGTCGAACTTCTCGAAGCGTGCCGTGTCCTTGTCCGGCAGCAGGAGGCCCACCGTGAGGTCGTCGCCCTTCGTCGGTGACGAGGAGCTGCCGCCCCCGCTGATGGCGTCCACTGCGCCGCACGCGGTGAGGGAGAGGGCGGTGCTGAGGACGGCCAGGACCGTGGCCGAGCGGCGCACAGCGGTCCGGCGGGGGGAAGCGTTCACGACGGGGGCCTTCCGAGCGGGCGGGGCGTGGGGGGAAGCGGTTTCTCGGGGCCCGCGGGGGACACGTGGATACCCGAGTGGCCGACAGCCAACCGTCACACGTGTGTTACGTCAAGATGTTGTCGTAACAAGGCGAGGGAGCTCCCTACTTCGTGTACAAGCCCTCCACATCCGCGGCGAAGTCCTTCATGACCGTTTCCCGGCGGAGCTTCATGGAGGGCGTCAAATGGCCCTCGGCCTCGGTGAAGTCGCGTGGCAGGACGGTGAATCGGCGGATGGACTCGGGGCGGGAGACCATCTTGTTGGCCTCGTCCACGGCCCGTTGGAGGACCTGGTGCAACTCCTCGTCATTGACCAGAAGTTCGGCCGGAACCGGATGCTTGCCGTTCATCTGCCGCCAGTGGGTGATGCCGTCGAGGTCGAGGGTGATGAGCGCGGAGACGTAGGGGCGGCGGTCGCCGAGGACCATGCACTGGGAGATCAGGGGGTGTTGGCGCAGCCAGTTCTCCAGCGGGGCAGGCGCCACGTTCTTGCCGCCCGCGGTGATCAGGATCTCCTTCTTGCGGCCGGTGATCGTCAGATAGCCCTCGTCGTCCAACTGGCCGATGTCTCCGGTCGCGAACCAGCCGTCCGTCGACGCGGGTACCACCCCGCCAGCGTGCGGGTCCCAGTAGCCGCGGAAGACGTGTCCGCCGCTGAGCAGGATCTCGCCGTCGGCCGCGATCCGCACCTTCGTGCCGGGCATGGGCCAACCCACCGTGCCGAGCCGGGGTTTGAGGGGCGGGGTGCAGGTCGCGGCACCGGTGGACTCGGTGAGGCCGTAGCCCTCGTAGACCTCCATGCCCGCGCCGGCGTAGAACGCGGCGAGGTTGCGGCCCAACGGTGAGCCGCCGCAGATGAGTTGGCGGATGCGGCCGCCCATGGCGTTGCGGATACGGCGGTAGACGAGCGGGTCGTAGAAGGTGCGGGCCGTCTTCAGGGCCGTGCCGGGGCCCGACCCGGTGCCCGCGTGGCGGGCCTCCATGGCCTCGCCGTAGCGCTGGGCCACGCTGGCGGCGCGGTCGAAGGACGAGGCCCGGCCGCCGCTCTCCGCCCTGGCGCGGGCGCTGTTGTAGACCTTCTCCAGCATGTAGGGGATGGCGAGCAGGAAGGTCGGCTTGAAGCTGCCGAGGTCCGCGATGAGGTCCTCGGCCTGGAGGCTCGGCGCGTGGCCGAGGCGGACCCGGGCGCGTACGCAGGCCACGGCCACCATGCGGCCGAAGACGTGCGACATGGGGAGGAAGAGAAGGGTGGCGGGCTCGTCGGAGGTCTTCGACTTGAAGACGGGGTAGAGGAGTTCGATCGCGTTGTCGACCTCCGCCAGGAAGTTGGCGTGCGTGAGCACACAGCCCTTGGGGCGGCCCGTGGTGCCCGAGGTGTAGATGACGGTGGCGAGGGTGTCGGGGACCAGCATGCCCCGGCGTACGGAGATCTCCTGGTCGGGCACCGGCTGCCCGAGCTCCGCGAGCCGGTCCAAGTGGCCTTTCTCCACGACCCACATGTGGCGCAGGTCGGGCAGCCGGTTGAGCTCCGGGCCGAGCGCCGAGGCCTG